>JBAXFZ010000023.1:0-19366 GCA_037139685.1 Bacteroidota bacterium | reverse complement strand
CGCGGCCGCCTGAACGTACAGCACCTCCGGTACAGCAGGCTCAGCCCAGGCAACAGGATCGCAACAGCGGGTTTAACCGCCAGGAGATGGAGCGGCAAAACCAGGCTCGTCAAAGGGGAACCCAGAACACCAATAACCGGAGCAATGTACAGCAAGCGGCACCCGCAGGCAATAACGGGGGAACACGGTCGGGTGGAAAAAGTGACGGTCGCGACGGACGAAAACGTTAGGTTCCGGCTATCAACCGGATAAAGCATTCCAAAGTGGTAAAATGGCAAGGCTGTTTTACCATTTTGCTTTATTCGCGTTATCTTTGCTGAAATAAAAACCCCCTGTATATGTGCAATTCATCAGGTTCGGCGGATCTCAAAAGCGTGGTGATCCTGTTCATATTGCTGTTCGCCGGTGCCTTTTCCAGGCTGGCGGAAGCGCAGTTTGTCAAGGGGGCCGATATCGGCTGGCTCAGTCAGATGGAGGCCACAGGCTATAAATTCTATGATACTACGGGAACACAAAAGGAGTGTTTGAAAATCCTGAAGGAACACGAAATCAATACTGTCAGGCTTCGTGTGTGGGTTAACCCGTCGAATGACAAGGCCAGCGGCCATTGCAGCAAAAACGAAGTGGTAACCATGGCCCTGAGGGCAAAGGAGATGGGAATGAGGGTGATGATAGATTTTCACTACAGCGACTCATGGGCGGATCCCGGGAAACAGGACAAACCTGCAGCCTGGGCAGGACATACCTTCAGCCAGTTGCTTTCGGATGTTTACAACCATACATTCGAGGTGCTCGATACCCTGAAAAAAAGCGGCGTGACCCCGGCATGGGTCCAGGTAGGAAATGAGATCACCTGGGGGATGCTGTGGCCGGATGGGAGCAACAACAACTGGCCCCAGCTTGCAAAATTGCTGAATAAGGGATATGACGCAACCATGGCTGTGGATAGTTCCATCAAGGTAATCATTCACATTGACCAGGGAAATGACAACTCCCGCAGCAGGACCTTTTTCGACAATGCAAAAAGCCAGGGGGTGAAATATGACATCATCGGGTTGTCCTATTATCCTTACTGGCTTGGAACAGATTATACGGCAACCATCAATAACCTGGCCGGCAACATGAATGATATGGCTGCGCGTTATGGCAAAGAGGTGATGGTCGTGGAGGTGGGAGGGGATTATACCCAGGTGCAGAACACATACAACATGCTGGTGGCGGTTATTGAAAAAACCAAAGCGGTTCCCGGCAGCAAGGGACTTGGAGTCATCTACTGGGAACCGGAGGGGGAAAAAAGCTGGAGCGGCTACCAGTTGAGTTGCTGGGGAACTAATGGCCGGCCCACTGCAGCTTTGAAAGCCTTTTTAACCAGTGTTTCAGGATTGAATACGATCAGCAGCCCTCACGATTTCAACATCTATCCGAATCCCTGTTCAGGGGGTTTGGTAAATTTTGATTTTGGCACCCCGAACGCTTCCCATGAAATCAGGATTATTGACTTTACCGGCAAGGTGGTTTCAGAAATAACCATGCCCGGTTGTGCCGGGAACCCTGTTCACCTGGACCTTAAACCGGGATTATACCTGGTTAACGTTGATGAGCGGAGATCCTCAGCTGCCGGGAAACTTATGGTCAGGTAAGATTACCGCCGACCTGGTTCCTCTTCTTCAGGTAATGGCTTAGGATAAACAGGCCGCCGGTAATGACAAACGGCAGGTTGATCATCGAAATGATAAACAGGCTCATCCATACCGAATGATTCATTGCATAATTGTGGGTATAGATAAACGGGGTCAGTCCGAGCGCAAATACGATTAAAACAGCACCTCCCGCCAGTTCCCATTTCCAGGCAACCACAAGGAAAATGATTAAAATATAGGTGGGAATGAGGTGAATTGAAAAAGCCTTAAGCTGCTGCCAGATCGTATAGTGAGGGTCAAACGAATCGAGGGCGAACATGCTGATAAACAGGATGGCCAGGATACACAGAATCCTCGGGGCCCAGTGGATGATTTGCAGGGATTTTTTCATTTTTGTTAAAATTAAGGCTGCCGTAAACCGTATCTGAGGACCGGCAGGGTTAAAAAACACTGTTAAAAAAACTCAGGGAACAGGCTATCTCAGGATGAACGGGACGATTGTAGCAATGATCCCCGTGCATGTCACAACCATGATGAACAGGTTGTACCTGACATTGTAGTTGCCCAGTAAGGATGCATCGTAATACTTGTCAACATTCTGGTCCTTGTACATCGCAATAAGCCCGTTGACCAGTTTGGTCCTTGTCTGCCTTCCCTTCAGCAGGCCAATGATGACCACGATGTTAACCAGTATGATCAGGATGACAAACATAAACATCACGGCAAGCGTGGAATTTCCAGTCCTGGATTTTTCAGCCATCCCCGAGTTGATCCCGAGGGTGATCAGGTTCAGCAGGATAGCGGTCAGGATGAAGATGGTATCCGTCCGGGTATTCTGCTGCAGTTCCGAGGTAATGTGGTTATGTACGTGCTCTAACATAGTTTCTGTTTTTAAATGGTTTATCAAATATAATACTATTTTTTGCCGAATCTCCTGCAATACAAATCCAGCATGTCGTTTTCGATGGTGAATTCTTCAATTGGAACAGGATTCACCTTGCCGATTTCCGCGGCCATTTTGTCAATGTTTTCCTTTGGGTTTAATAGCCCGGCCACCCTGGCGGTGAGGTCGACGATCTCAAAGGAAGGGTCGCTGTATGGCAATTCCCATTTGCTCAGGATGACACTGACGCCTTCGGTTTTGGCAAGTTCCGGCAGTTTGTCCTTTACCAGCGACATGATCCATGCGGCTGAACCGTTGCTGAATACCATCAGGTGTAACAGGTGCTGGTACGACATGGACCCGACCGATAGCTCTTTTATCCTGGCCGTATCATGGGCTTTTTGCGCGGAATCGGTTTGCTGACCTATTAACTTCATTCGTGCCGCGAAATAATCTGATCTTGACCACGCAAAGGTTACCACCCTTGAGTCATAGGTACCGATCTTTATAGTTGAAGTTGTTTTTTGGGCAAAACCGGTTGTAGCATTGATCAAGGTCAATGTCCCCAGGATCGCACATGCAATGAGAATGTTAAATTTCATGCCTCTTGTCATTTTGTGGTCCTCCTTTTTTGGTTATCGTTATACTTATCTTCTTTTTTATAATTTTGATCCCGATTCCCGGCAGGAAAATCAGGAAGCGAAATTATAAAAGCAGGTGCCGGCCGGGTTGAAATTCGTTTGTAAATCAGTTGTAAATCCTTTACAAGCGTTATGCATGCATAAACAAAATAAATCAGCCAATTTTGTCCCGGAACGACCAGACATATTTTGAAACACTGAAAAAGAGGATTGTGGTCACGATGCAACAATCTTACCCGGGGATAAATCCATCCATCGCAGAATGGAAAGGACAGGAGATTACCGATTTCCAGGAGGAGCTGTTGAAAAAGGTGAATGCGAACATCAGCGAGAAATGGTTTTACACCCATATGAAATCGACGCACCCCTCCCTTCCCAGGATCGATATGCTGAATTTTTTGAGCCGGTATGCCGGGTATTCGAACTGGGATGATTTTGTTTTCAAACATCGTGATCTGTTGCCGGCAGTTCCGGTTCAGAAATCGGCCGACAGGTATTTCTGGATCATTCCCTTGCTGGTACTGGCTATAATTTGCGTGTTTTACGGCCTTTTCAAGCTCTTTGACACCCAGGAGTACCGGTTTTGTTTTTTCGATGCCGACACCAGGGAGCCCGTAATCAACAGTAAAATAGAAATCCGCCTGCTGCTCGAAAACGAATCGCCCGTTACAGGCTACAGCACCCCCGACGGCTGCTTTTTGCTTAAGACGGATAAAAGCAGGGTAAGGCTTGTTGTCTCCTGTCCCTATTATAAAACCGACACAATCGTAAGGATACTGGCAAAACTTAACCACCATGAAGTGGTGAGCCTTCATGCCAACGACTATGCCCTGATGATCCATTTCTTTTCGAACATGAAGGTGGTGGACTGGGAAAAGCGAAGGAGCAGGCTTGAAAAGATGATCGGCGACGATGCCATGATCTGCCAGGTATTCGGAGATAAGGCCGCCACCGGGATGGAACTGCTTAACAAGGAGGAGTTTATCGATAAAATGACTGTCCCTTCAGGTAGTTTGAAAAACATAGAGATCCTCGGCACAAAGTTCCGGGATGAAAAGATCTCGGTGCTGAAGTTTCGGGTTAAAACGGAAAGGAGATGAGGCGGTTTATAAAACTATCGGCGATCGTCCTGGTCTATTTCATTGCCTGCGGTAAAAGCTGCAACGGTCCCGGGGAGGATAATGCAAAACGGGAGATGGATCAGGCGCGCAGGGCCAAGGACAGCATTGCATCCGTTTTTTCCTCCGACAGTTTGTCGCAGGAATCCCTCAGGGCATTCGAACTTACAGCCCTGTATAAGCTTTCCGATTTTTCCGATTACCTCCAGATTATCGGGGATTCCTCAACCGGCCCGGCTTTCAGGACCAAGACAGGGGAGATGATCCGCGATTTGTTTCTCTCCGAAAATGTCCGATTCCGGTTTGCAGTCCCCGGCTGCGGTGAAATAAAGGAATTATCCCTTGAAGAATTGCTCCAAACAGGGTTAAGTGTCCAACCGGCGGGACAAAAAATGGTTTTCGATTCGGCCAGTGTATTAAAGAAACTGCAGATGGACAATGACACAACCTGTTCAGGCAGGCTGGCATTCTGCCTGCGATACGGCAACCCGTTGCTGCCAGGTCAGAAAGGAAACCGCTGCGCCGGAAGGAGCATCGACATCTTTGCCGTGAAGTGCCGGAAAATTTTCGGTAGCGACACCCTCAGGGTCTGGAAGGTGTTCCTGGGAGATATGCGGTGACCCGGCTTTTAATCTCAGGATACCTTCCCATGGCTGAAACCCAGGAGGATACGAACATAGATGTTGAAACTGGGCTTATAACCAGGGTATCCTGTAAGGTTAACCGGGTAATACTGCATGCTGAAGCCAGGTTCCAGGATAAACAGGTCTGAAACAGGAAGACCAAAACCCCCTCCGGCTAAACCCCCGAAACCAAGTCCGTATTGTATTGTGCTGAATTCCTGATTATTGACTCCTTGCTGGTATTTATTTTTTCCATAAACATTAATCATGTTGTACTCCTTACCTTCAACAACGAGTACAAACTTCTTTACATGGGAGTAGCACATCATCGCCCCGCCGTCAATGAAAAAATAGAGTTTTGACTTCAATGGGAACGACCGTTGAAATCCTAAAGCGAGCATGGCTCTTTCTTCTCTTCCTGCAATCGGGATCTGCCTTATATCAGGGAGAGTCAGGAACTCTTTTGGATCCACCTCAACGGTGATTACATCTTCGGCTTTTAAAAGTGAATAATCGGCTTGCAGGAAAATTCCGTTTTTCCTGTCAAAGTTGTACCTGAGGAAAACTCCGGCTGTTAAAGCAACTTGGTAATGCATATTCGTTGGATATCCCAATACTATTACCTTATCAACGGAATGAAGGGCAATTTTTATGTCCTGATACCAGTCCTTGTTTCGCCATATATAGCCTAAACTATCCAGATTCCCTGGAGTTCCATTATAAAAATTAGCGGAATATTTATTCGCAAAATATCCTCCGAAATTAATCCCATAGGCCCACCTGCCGATCGAGTCCCTCTCCTCTTTGTAATCGGCCCAGGGATCCTCCCTGCCGTTCTTCATCTTAACCTTTACATTGTTACGTGGCTCCTTTCTCTGTGCCCTGGAGGGAAGGGCAGAAGCAACAAAAAACATTAACAAGCATAAAGAAATTATCCTGATTTTATTCATCTTTCTTGGTTTTGGCACCGGCAAAAATACTCATTTTTCAAACTTGTTTCGCCATTTCGCCATTTCGCTACCTCGCTACCTCGCCACCTCGTCACCTCGCCACCTCCCTACCTCCCTACCTCCCTACCTACAGGTTAACGGTATACTCATAGGTAAGCGGTTTCCCCTCCTCTGCGGGTTTTTCAACTACGGCGGATTCGGGTGTTGTATAGCTGATCCTGACCCCGGGGGGAAGCTTGAAATTGATGGTCGTTTTGGTGGTCATTTTCAGCCGCACACCCCTGTTTTTCACCTTCCCGAAAATCAGCAGGCCGATCACCCGCAGGGCCTCTTCGTCGCAGCCATGACCAAGGCCTTTCAGTACATGCTGGTTCTTCACGACACCGGTGTCGAGTACATCGAATTCAACGACAACGGCTCCTTCAATACCGGCATCAAGGGCTTCCTGCGGATAGCGGATATTCCCGGCGATAAAAGCCCTGAAGGCCTCGTTACCGCCGGGATACCTGGGTGTGTTGAGAAACGTTTTTTTCTTGTGATGGTCGGCCATGTATTATTTGGATGGTTCGTTCTTTTTTTCCGGGGATTCAACAATCTTTTTCGTCAGGAAGGCACCCAGCAACTGCCCGAGGCCGCCGCTGCCGCCGTCGCCGCTGGTAACCAGGGTGTCGGGGACAACCTTCACGTTTCCCGTTGCCAGTTTTTCGGCAACCTGGACGGCAATAACCCCCTCCTGGCCGATGGCCTGGCGCTGTTTTTCATAGGCTTCGGCCGTTGCCGTGCCCTCTGCCAGGATGGCAACTCCCTTTGCCTTGCCGATCGATTCGATACCCGAGGCCTCCCCGGCCTTCTCAAGCCGGGTCGATTCACCTTTGCCCTCGGCCTCCTTGATCGCCTTCTGTTTGCGGTTTTCTGCAATTTTCACCTCGATTTCCGACTGCACCAGGTCGACCTGCTTGTCGGCTTCGGCCGTGGTTTTGGCCATGGCGATGCGGGTTTGCTGCGCCTTCTGCTGTTCAACGTACATGGCCTGTTCCTGCTGGGCAATGATCCGTTCGGTCTGGGTTTTCATCAGGTTTTCGGGCAGCTGGATCTGGCAGATCAGCACCGAAACCAGCTCGACATGGTATTTCTCAAGTTCCCTGCGTGCGCGGTCTTCAGCTTTTTGCTGCTCTTCATGCCGGTTTTGCATGAAGTTCATGGCGGAGGTTGCCGATGCCTGGTTGCGGAAGCTCGAATCGATCATGGGGTGGATCACATGCTCGATCAGGTTCTGGATGGAGCCGATCTTGGCAACCATGTAAGGTGCCTGGTCGGGACGCACGCGTATCACCACCTTCACCGACACGCTGATCTCGAAACCGTCGTGGGAAACGACCTTTAACGGGTCAAAACGGGTCTCCTGGGCCTCGTCCCAGTCGATTGTGATATTGGTGGTGTCAACGATATAGGCAATGTAGGCACGGCGGTTGAGGTAATATATGCCGGGACCGGCCACCTCCTGCTGGATGCCGCGGTATCCCTTTGGAACGACATACCGTTCAATGCCGACATCAATGCGGGTTTCGGCATTCTTCGATTCATCGGTTGATACATCCGGCGTGACATCCGTAATTTCAGCCTCTGCGACCTTCCTTGCGATTTCGTGGATATGGGGGGGCTCCATGCCCACATTCGAAACGACCACGGCCACCTGGCCGCGTTCGACAACGGCTACGCTGTCGAGTTCGACGCTGAACATAAGCGAATTGATATAGTAGGTTCCGGGTTTCAGCACGTCAAACTGCGGGCCGCGCTGGCCGCCGTTTTCGAGGAATTTTGTAACATCCTGGAAGTTGTTGTGGCCGGTGATGGGCTTGGCGACAAATTCGGTTTCGGGCAGGGGCTGGCCGTCTCTTGCCACCACGATCCCGACCTTCTGGTCGGGGATGATGATGGTCTCCTTGATTTCAACCCTGAACAAATCGGTATTCACACGGTATTTCCCGGGCAGCAGGATCGATACCTGCGGTCCCTTTTCGCCGTTGTTGTTTAAAAATGCCTCGCCATCCTCGTAGTTGTTGTGGCCTTCAACCGTTTTGGCGAGCAAACGCCCGCCGCTTATCTGTTTGCCGTCCTGGGAGGTGACAATCCCGATCTGTCCCTTGTCGATCATGGTTACATTGACGGTTTTCACCTTGAACAGCAATGGGTTGATACGGTAGTTCCCCGGGGGCAGGGTCCTGATCTGGGGACCCTTTTCCCCGCCGTTTTTCAAAAAGGCTTCGCCGTCCTGGTAAAGATCGCAGTTGACAACCTTTCCGAAGATCCGGCCCGGGGGAATAGGCGCACCGTCTATCGATTCAACAATGCCCACCTGGTTTTCCCCGATAATGGTAACAGGTTCGATCCTGACATTGAAAAGCAGGGGATGGATTCGGTAGATCCCCGGGGGCAGGAACTGGATCTGGGTCCCCTTTTCACCGCCGTTTTTGAGAAACAGCTCCCCGTCCTGGAACAGGTTGCAATCAACGGTTTTGGCGAAAATCTTCCCTGAAGGCACAGGATTTCCGTCAACCGAGATCACCACGCCGATTTCATCTTTACCGATAACGGTGAACTCCTGTTTCCTTGTTTTGTAAATGAACGGGATCAGCAGGTACAGACCGGGTCCCTTGGTCCTTGCCTGGACACCTATCTCGTTGCTCATGGCGAATACACGATCCTTGGGCATCTCCTTGCCGAACCAGCGGCGCTCAAGAACATTGATCTCCTTGCCACCGACAATCAGGACCGAACTGTAGAGAAAAATACAAATAAAAATAGCAGCCAGGATAATGGCCGCCAACAGCAATGCGGATGAAATAGCCATAAAGAAGATATTTTTATCAAAGTTAGTGAAATTTTTCACATTCCGTCCCGCCAGTTAAGCTTTTTACATTGCTATTTTCTATTAACCATACTATTCCCTAATTTCACCACCTCGCTACCTCGCTACCTCGCCATTTCGCCATTTCGCTACCTCGCTACCTCGCTACCTTGCTACCTCGCTACCTTATTTATCCCTTGACATTGCCTGCCTGCCGCTGTATCTTTGTGAAAAATATCTCCGTATGAAAAGGTTTATCTTCTCATTGCTGGCAGCTTTGGTTACCCTGCCGGCGTTCAATCTTTCCGCCCTCACGGTTGTTGCACCGAACGGCGGAGAAAACTGGACAACCGGATGCCCTTATGCAGTTCAGTGGACGATTGACAATACCACCGGTCCGGTTAAAATAGAGCTGTACAAAGACAATGCCTTCTTCATGACCATTTGCAGCCAGGTGGCTGCGGGGACGACCACCTACACCTGGATTCCCTCCCCCAACGTGGTGGCCGGGACAACATATAAGGTCAAAGTCACCAGCCTCACCAGCGCGGCAGGGTTTGATTTCAGTGATGGCAATTTCACCATCGGACTGGGGAACCTGGCAGTTGTGTCGCCAAACGGGGGGGAAACCTGGTTAAAGGGATCGGTTCAGCAGATTTTATGGACCGACAATATTTGCGACAACGTGCGGATTGAATTATGGAAGGGAGGTGTCTATAACTCCCTGGTTACCGCTTCGGCACCTTCGAACGGCACCTTTTCATGGACGATCCCGGATGTGGCCACACTTGTCCCGGGGAACGATTACAAGATCAAGATAATGAGTACCTCTTCGGTAAGCGGAACAACCAGCCAGGTCTATGATTTCAGCGATGCAAACTTTACCATCGGGGCATCCGCGCTGACCGTCGTTTCCCCCAACGGAGGTGAAACATGGGTAACGGGGTGCCCTTATGCGATTCAATGGATTACAACCGCAGCTGCAGGAACGGTTAAAATCGAGTTGTTCAGGGATAATGCATTTTACCTGACCATAGCCAGCCAGGTCCCTGCCGGGATGTCCACCTATACATGGATACCCCCGGTTACGGTTGCAGCGGCAAACACCTACAAGATCAAGGTTTCAAGCCTGACCGGCACAGCCCTGTTTGATTTCAGCGATGCAAATTTTACCATTAACGGAGGCACCCTCACGGTGATCTCTCCAAACGGGGGTGAAACATGGTTGAAAGGGTCGACTCACCAGATCCTGTGGTCGGATAATATTTGCGACAATGTCCGTATCGAACTCTGGAAAGGAGGTGTCTATAATTCCCTGATCACCGCTTCAGCACCATCGAATGGATCCTTTTCATGGGCCATCCCGAATGTCAATACGCTCGTGCCGGGTAGTGACTATAAGGTCAAAATCATGAGCGTTGCTGTAAATTCAGGCGCATCAAGCCAGGTGTTTGACTTCAGCGATGCCAGCTTCACCATCGGAGGAACATCCATGCTTACGGTCATCACCCCCAACGGGGGAGAAACCTGGTGTTTCGGAGGAACCTACCAGATTACCTGGATAGATGCCGTTGCTGAATATGCCAGGATCGAATTGTGGAAGGGCGGCGTGTTCAGTTCCATTATCTGCAACTCAACCGGCGGGCCTTACAGCTGGTCAATCCCGGCCACAATCGCGGCAGGAAATGACTACAAAGTAAAGGTAATCGGTTTGACATCTTCCGGCAGTGTTGATTTCAGCGACAATAATTTCACCATCGGCCAGGGAAGCTTTATCATTGTTACATCTCCCAATGGAGGTGAGGCGTGGGCAAGGGGAAGCACCCATATAATTACCTGGCTGGATAATATTTCCTGGAACGTAAGGATCGAACTTTGGAAAGGGGGAGCCTACTATTCGCTGATCAATGCTTCAACGCCCAGCACCGGGTCGTGTTACTGGGCCATCCCGGCAACCATCGCTCCAGGGAACGATTACAAAGTCAGGATCTCGGCCGTTAGCAATTCAGGAACCGCACCCCTGGCCGATCTCAGTGACAACAACTTTTCCATCCTGGGGTCCTCTGCGGTGCCTGGTATAACGCCATTCGGGGTGGTTAAAATCTATCCCAACCCGGGCAACGATCTGTTGCATGTACAGTTCCAGGGCACTGCGGATACGCCTGTCACAATAGATCTCTTTGATTTCAGCGGGGATGCAAAACTTCACATGGTGCTGGATGCCATCCAGACGGATGGAACCGTCGATTTGAAAATCCCCTCACTGGCTGAAGGGAATTACCTGATCGTGGTGACAGCGGATCAAAAAATCATCTCCAGGAATAATATCCTGATTCGTCGCTAATAGCTTCGGCCACTATTCATCCCGTTGCTGCCCATCCTGCCGCGTCGGCCTCCCTGGGGGTTCGGTTGCCTTGAATTGTGCATTGGCAGGGGCTGTTTCTTAATTTCCTCAAGTATCAGCAGGTATTTGCTGAACTTGAGCGTGTCCTTCAACAGGTTCATCACATTGTCATCCCTTTTCTTGACCATGAAGGAGAAAACTTTCGGATTATTTTCCGCATGATATTTCTGGATATCATCCATAAACTGGGAGAATATGATGGAAAGGGAATCTTTCTTCACCTTGTTGAGATTGAGCTTAGGGGCAATATGATCCACAAGAACCTTAGTCCCCTCTTCCCGGGATATGGTTTTTTCCTCAGCAGGTTCCTGGGCTAAAACCGCTGAGGAACAAATAAAAAGGAGTGCAATAAAGAATATATGCTTTTTCATACCGGTCAATTGTTTTACAAAGATATATTTTTATATAATCGGCCTTTGTTTCTTATTTTCGTAAAATAATTCACCCTGTACCGAGGCAGGTATTCACTTTTAAACGGTCGAATTTTTTATGGAAAAACACCTAAAGAACAGGAGTGCCGGGAAGGTTTCTGCTTCAGCACGTTATGATTTGACTGACAGGAAAAATTATCTTTGGATCATTGCCATACTGGCCATTACGTTTATCGTATTCATACCGGCCATCAGGAACCTCTTTTTAACCTTCGACGACAACGGATATGTGGTTGAAAATTCATTTATCACAGCTTTCTCTGCAGTGAACCTGAAGGCGATTTTTTTATCAGATGCCAACAACCTGGGAAACTACCACCCGCTCACCCTATTGTCGTTTGCACTGAACTACTCTGTTTCCGGGCTTAATCCCACGGCTTTTCATTTAACCAATATATTGCTGCACCTTATCAACGTATTCCTTGTGTTTCAGATTTCAATGCTGCTGTTTGCCAGGCTGGGTGCAGGCAATAGGCAGATGTTAAGTGCAATTGCGGCCCTGTTGTTCGGGATACATCCGTTACATGTTGAATCGGTTGCCTGGGTGTCGGGGAGAAAGGACCTGCTGTACACCTGCTTCTACCTCCTTGCCTTGATATCCTATTTGCGTTACCTGGATAAAAAGGAACTGAGGAGATATTGGCTGTCGCTGCTCTTTTTCATTCTCTCCCTCCTGTCAAAAGGAATGGCTGTAACCCTTTCGCTCTCTTTTGTTGCTGTTGATTACCTGTATAAAAGAGATCTTCTTGCCAGGAGGGTTATCCTGGAAAAAATTCCCTTTTTCGCCCTATCCATACTGCAGGGAATCATCACGGTTATCGTGCAGCAGGCCCAGGGAGCCACCGGGATTATTAAATACGGCTTCGCAGACCGGTTGGTGATTGCATCGTTCGGGTTTACGCAATACCTGGTCAAAATGGCCATTCCGTACAAGCTGTGCGGATACTATCCCTATCCCGACCTGGCGGGGACCATGTTTCCCTGGTCCTGGTACCTTTCCATATTGCCTGTTCTGGCGGTCGGATTTTTTTTAGTCTATTTTGCTTTTTTCCGTCCCAACAGGACCATCATATTCGGAAGTCTCTTTTTCATCCTGAATGTAATTCTGGTCCTGCAGATTTTCCCGGTAGGAAGTGCTGTAATGGCCGACCGGTATACCTACCTTTCATCATTCGGGCTCTTTTTCCTGGTGGCATGGGGGATTGGATTCCTGTTTGAGAGATTCGCTTCAACAAGGGTCCTTGTGGCAGGATTATTCGTGTTATATGCAGCAGGACTTTCAGCAGGGTCGAACCAGCGATGCCGCACCTGGCACGACAGCTACAGTTTCTGGAACGATGTGATGGAAAAATACCCGCATTTTTACCCGGCCATCAACAACCTGGGGGTCTTCAATGAAAAGGAGGGCAATATGGAGGAGGCTTTCCGGCTTTTCGACAACTCCATCAGGGTAAACCAGCACAATCCCGAGGCCTATTTTCACAGGGGCAGCATTTATGGGAAAGCAGGTCAGTCGCAGGAGGCCATATCGGATTTCACCCAGGCGATCGGGTATTCTCCCACGTTTACCAAGGCCTATATAAACCGTGCCATTGCCCGGGCCATGATCAGGGACTATCCGGGTGCCATGGCCGACCTTGACCGGGTTCTTGCGAAGGAGAAAAACGGGGAGGCCTTTTTGAACCGCGGTATCATGCTGAATGAGATCAAGAGGTACGACCAGGCTATACCAGATTTGCAGGAGGCGGTAAAGCTTGATCCTTCCTGCGTGAAATGCTGCTATTCGCTCGGACTTGCATGTTACAATGCCAGGAGGTATCCTGAAGCAATCAATGCTTTCTCAACATGTATCGGGCTGGAACCGGCTTATGGCAGTGCCTATTATTACAGGGCCCTGTCGGGGATCGAGTCGGGAAAAGGCGGGAGCTCATGCAACGATCTTCAGAAAGCGGTCAGCCTGGGTATCCGGGAGGCAGAACCGCTGCTGGATCAATATTGCCGTCAATAGGAGATCTTGTCGTTTTTTTCGGTCCATTCCCTGAAGAGTTCGGCTGCTTTGGGATGTTCCACCTGCCTGAAGGCGATACGCCGGTCGGAGGGATGGAGGTTGATCTCCTCGTAAATGTGGTTGTCTTTAAACCCGATGGCCTCGGCCTGGTAACGCGTTGAAACATAGTAAACCGACCGGATGTTAGCCCAGTAAATCGCTGAAAGGCACATCGGGCAAGGCTCGCAGGTAGAATAAATCACGGCGCCGGCCAGGTCGAAATTATGGATATTGGTGCATGCATCCCTGATGGCCACAATTTCGGCATGCGCGGTGGGATCATTTTGTGAACTTACCCGGTTTCCTCCTTTGCCGATGATTCTTCCATCCATAAGCACCACAGCCCCGAAAGGCCCGCCAATATTATTCCTGACCGACCGAAAAGCTTCATCGAAAGCTTCATTCATATAAGATTCAATCATTTCCATTTTGGATTCCGGTTTGTTTAGATTATCACTTTCAGAGGGTATCCTACCCTGGCGGGGTGAGGGGGTGACAAAATTAACAGGTAAAACAACGCAAAACACATCTATGGGATGTTTTACCGCCTTTTTTCAGGGATATCAGGTCAACTCTCATCCATTATCTCTAATTTTGGCCCTCTCTAACCACAAAAATCCAACAGCCCTTGTCCGGAAAACTATACCCGGTTTCACTTCCCAGCCTCCTGCGGTTCACCCTGGATGAAATCAGGAATAACCGGTTTATGGGAATCCCCGGCAGCCACTTCTTTCATCCCGTGCCGGATGATCCTTTTCGCTTCATGCGCTACGGCCGCTTACTGGAATCTCCCGTGGGCGTTGCCGCCGGGCCCCATACCCAGCTATCGCAGAACATAATTGCAGCCTGGCTTTTCGGGGCCCGCTACATTGAATTGAAAACCATCCAGACGCTCGACGAACTGGAGGTCTCCAAACCCTGCATCGACATGCAGGATGAGGGATATAACTGTGAATGGTCGCAGGAACTGAGGATCAGGGAATCGTTTACTGAATATCTCAACGCATGGATCATCATTCATGTGCTGCGCAATGAACTTGGCCTCACCGGCCCTTCAGGGCTCCTGTTTAACATGAGTGTCGGCTACAACCTGGAGGGAATAAAAAATGAAAATGTACAATGGTTTCTCAACCGGATGGTCGATTGCTCTGCTGAGCTGTCAATGGCAAAGAACAGTATCCGTTCGGTTTACCCGGAAATTGATCACATCACCATCCCATCTCTCATTTCAGATCATGTTACCCTGAGCACCATGCATGGCTGTCCTCCTGGGGAGATTGAAAAAATCGGCCTCTACCTGGTCAGGGAAAAGAGATTGCACACCACGATAAAGCTGAATCCCACCCTGCTGGGCGCTAAGGAGTTGCGAGGTTTGCTCAACACAAAACTGGGTTTCACAACCGAAGTCCCTGATATTGCATTCGAACATGACCTGAAATATCCCGATGCCCTGCTGATCCTGGATTCCCTTTCAAAGGCCTCGGCTGAAAACGGGTTGCAGTTTGGAGTGAAGCTCACCAACACCCTTGAAAGTGTAAACAACAAAACAATATTCGGCCCTGCCGAAAGCATGATGTACATGAGCGGCCGGGCCCTTCATCCCGTCAGCATCAGGCTGGCCGCGAAGCTGCAGCAAGATTTGAACGGCATGCTTGACATTTCATTTTCAGCCGGAGCCGATTGCTTCAACATTGCCGATGTCATCTCATGCGGGATGAAGCCGGTAACGGTTTGCAGCGACCTGCTGAAACCCGGCGGTTACGGGAGGTTGCACCAGTATATCGAAAACCTTCGCACCGAATTTATTTCAAAGGAGGCAGGCGATATCGATTGCTACATAAGCAAGGTTGCCGGCCATCCGGCCATGGCTGCGCTAAGCAACCTGAAAAACTATGCCGACTGGGTTGCTGAAAACCCCGCATACCATAAAAGACAATTATCTGATCCAACCATAAAAACCTCAAGGCCTCTGGGCTGGTTTGATTGTATCCATGCGCCCTGTACCGATACATGCCCGACAAACCAGGATATCCCGGGGTATATGCGTTACACTGCCGAAGGCGATTTCACCGCTGCATTTGAAACTATCTTCAGGACAAACCCCTTTCCCTCTGTTACCGGGATGGTTTGCGACCATCCATGCCAGCAAAGATGCACCAGGATAAACTACGACGAGGCTTTGCGAATCCGCGAGGTCAAACGGTTTGTGGCCGGGCAGGGCAACTCACCCCAATCAGCCCCCCCCGAGGAAAACGGGAAACGGGTAGCGGTGATCGGTGCCGGTCCTGCCGGGTTGTCGTGTGCGTGGTTCCTGCGCCAGGCCGGGTTCGGGGTCGATCTCTTCGAACAGAAAAGAATGGCGGGAGGGATGGTTGCTTCAGCGATTCCGTCTTTCCGTCTTACCGACAATGATACAGAAACCGATATTCGCCGAATCCTGGCATCGGGTGTGCAACTGCATGATAATCACCCGGTAGACAAAATCGAATTTGAACATCTCCTCGATTCCCATACCTCGGTATTCCTTGCCTCCGGCGCCCAGCAGTCGGTGAAACTTTCAATCGAAGGAGCAGGGTTGCAGGGGGTGATCGATCCGCTGGATTTCCTGTTCAATTTCAGGCAAAACCGGAATCACGGACTGGGAAACCATATCGTGATCATCGGTGGAGGCAACACAGCCATGGATGCCGCACGGACTGCCTTCAGGCTGGTCGGGGAACAGGGGAGTGTCACAATTGTCTATCGCCGCACCGTAAAGGAGATGCCGGCCGACCAGGGTGAAATTGAGGCGGTCCTGGCCGAAGGGATTCGCATCATCGAACTCACAACACCATTGTCTGTCGGTGACGGCGGGGGCCATGTAAACGGACTTGTGTGCGGGCGAAATGTTCTTGCCGCGAAGGGAAAGGGTGGCAGGCCGGTTCCCGTCGCCATACCCGGTTCGACATTCACTATCCCGTGCGATACAATCATTCCGGCCATCGGGCAGCAACTTGCGATCGACTTCGTGGATCATGAAAAATTAGTTGCAGTTCCCGGAAGCTACAAAACCCTCATTCCCGGGTTATTCATCGGGGGGGATGCCCTCCGGGGTGCTTCAACGGCCATCAATGCAATTGCCGACGGCAGGAAGGCGGCTATGGAGATAATTGCTGAAAACCAGGCCCCCTTGGTGGCAATTAAGAAGAGCAGCCCCAGCGCTGACATCCCTGCCTTACTGCATCGCAAATCGGTCAGGGAATACGGAATCAGCCCCGCGGAACTGCCACCGGACCAACGTCGTAATTTTAACCTTGTGATGGCCCCGCTGTCGGCCGGGGATGCCCGGATGGAGGCCTCGCGTTGCCTGCAATGCGATGAAATCTGCAATGTATGTGTGTCGGTTTGCCCCAATCTTGCCAATTTGAGTTACACGGCCGAACCGGTTTGCTATATGCTGCAAAAGGCCGTTATGTCGGCCGATGGCACGCAGAAGCTTGTAAACGATACTGAATTCCGCGTTGACCAGCCTTTTCAAATCCTGAATATCCGAGATCTCTGCAATGAATGCGGCAATTGTACCACTTTCTGCCCCACCGGCGGCAGCCCTTTTTCGGATAAACCGGGGCTTCATCTTTCTATTAAATCACTGAATGAAGAGGGGAGGGGCTTCTTCCTGAGTCTCCTTCCCGGAAAGCAGGTGCTTATTTACAAAGAAAATGAGAACATCAGGACCCTTACTGCTGCCGACGGCCATTATCTTTATGAAACCAACCAGGTCAGGGCGGTTATCCGTCCTGCCGATTTCAGCCTCCTGGAGGTTGAATTTCTTGCACCCTGTGTGAAGGAAGCCCGGTTTGCATTTGCGGCCGAAATGAGCATCATCCTCAAAGGTGCAATGCAGTTAAACCTTCATGACCAGTAATAAAAAGCCTGATAAGTAAATCGTAAAACAATCCCATATGTTTCCCCTGATCGACCATGTCACCGACCCTGTAGTTTTAAAGAAAGCCATCAGCCATTATCGCGATAAGGGCATCATCCTTCCCACATTCGCCCAGATGCAAAACCCTGAACTTATCCCGGGGATTATAATGGATAAGCTGAAAAACATAGGATTGTGGGACCTGCACCCGCTGAACCTGTTCCGGCTGACATGGAAAAATGAGCCCAAAGCCTCGGGTGGATTGTTCGGGGCGCCAAATTTCATTGAGTTGCCGCGGTCGCTTACCGGGGTCGATGCCCGTATCCTGGTGATGCTCGGCAAATGGTTTCCCACGGGGGCCCACAAGGTAGGTGCGGCATACGGCTGCCTTGCCCCGCGCATCATCACCGGTGGGTTCGATCCAACCTATCATAAAGCCGTATGGCCCTCCACCGGTAACTACTGCAGGGGAGGAGCTTTCGATTCCTATCTCATGGATGTCACGGCCGTGGCCATTCTCCCTGAAGAGATGAGCCGTGAACGGTTTGAGTGGCTGAAAGAGATTGGCGCCGAGGTGATCGCCACCCCGGGGTGCGAGTCGAATGTGAAGGAGATTTATGACAAATGCTGGGAAATCCGCCGTACCCGGAAAGACTGCATCATCTTCAACCAGTTTGAGGAGTTTGGAAATTCATGCTGGCATTATGAAGTCACAGGCCATGCCATTGAGGAGGCGGTCAGGATAGCTGCCGGGAATGAGGCACAGCTTTCAGCCTACATATCTGCCACCGGATCGGCAGGCACCATTGCAGCAGGCGATTACCTGAGGACTAAATTCCCTCACCTGAAGGTTGTGGCATCAGAGGCCCTGCAATGTCCCACCCTTCTGCAGAACGGCTTCGGCGGCCATCGGATCGAGGGGATAGGTGACAAACACGTACCCTGGATCCATAATGTACGGAACACCGATGTTGTGACCGCCATCGACGATGAAGACTGCATGAGGCTACTGCGACTTTTTAACGAAAAGGAGGGTCATGAATACCTGGCTGCCGGGGGGGTTGACAAAGCGCTGATAGGTATGTTAGACACAATAGGAATCTCGGGCATCGCGAATATTCTTTCAGCTATCAAAACCGCGAAGTATTTCGATTTTACCGGGGAAGATATAATGGTCACAATTGCCACCGATTCGGCACAGATGTACGGGTCGAGGCTGGAAGAACTCATATCGGACCGTGGTCCCTATTCGGTGCTGCAGGCTGCCCGCGATCACGAAAAATGCATGCTGGGAACAGCACCGGCTTATATGCGCGAACTAGGTTATGCCGACCGGAAGGCCATCCACAACCTGAAATATTTTACCTGGATCGAGCAGCAGGGCAAGGATGTTGAAGATCTCCGCCAGCTCTGGGACGACCGGCATATCTGGCCCGCGATTTTTGCACAGCCTGCCCGCTGGGACGAACTGATCAACGAGTTCAACGAGCAGACCGGGCTCCTGAAATAATAACAGACAAAAGCATGGCAGAAAAATTTCATTTCGAGTGTACTGATTGCAAAACAAAGTATCCGGGTGAAGGAACCATCTACCTCTGCCCGTCGTGCGATGCAACCAATATCCCGGGCAAGCCGCCTAAGGGGGTTCTGAAAACTGTTTACAATTATCAGCGGATCAGGAGTGAGCAGTCAATTGATACCCTGTTCGACTGGCTGGAGAGCCAAAGTTTTCTTCCGTTGCTCCCGCTGCACGGGATGGATTCCTGGCCGCCACTGCGCATAGGCTATACCCCGTTATACCGGGTTACCCCTGAAACCACGGAAAATCCGGGGGGACAATTGAATGGCAGGGAAGACAAACCTAATGCCGGGAAGGT
>JBAXFZ010000022.1:0-19549 GCA_037139685.1 Bacteroidota bacterium | reverse complement strand
GCCAATTACGACATAGTCCTAAACTGGGCTGCCGCTCCGGGTCAGAACAACTGGCGGTGGTGCCGCAAATGCCAGGGGATGTACTTTGCCGGGAATGCAACACAGGGGCTCTGCCCGGCCGGCGGAGCACACGACCACACAGGCAGCGGCGACTACAAGCTGGTAGTGAATGCCTGGGGATCGCCCGGCCAGTATAACTGGCGCTGGTGCCATAAATGCCAGGGGCTCTACTTTGCCGGCAACCCGGGCTCACATTGTCCCGGCGGCGGAGCACATGACTCTGCAGGCAGCGGCGACTACAGCGTGTTACGCCGGTGATGGGTCTCCCCGAATAATACCAATTAATCCGGTCGTTCGAATAATCAGGTGATGGCGGTATCTCTTCCGGTACCGCCATCCCTGTCATACATAGTGTTATCCCGTTACAAATACCTGAAAAAAGATCCGGGAAAATGCACGGGAAAACAAATAATTGTTTTTCTTTGCCATCTCCTGCCCGGCATCCCCGTTAACGGTCAGCCCGGAAATTGGAAATTACAGCTGCCCCAGGTTTCCTGGATTCGGCAGTCGATGCAGATGAACATTCATCCTTTATTAACCCCAAAACTTCGCCATGAGAAATAAAAACTTGATTTTATTGGCCTTTTCATTCATCCTGTTATTTTCACAATGTAAAAACCCTGTTGCAAAATTGAACTACCCGGAAACAAAAAAGGGAACCCAGACCGATAACTATTTCGGTACTGTTGTCGCCGACCCCTATCGCTGGCTTGAGAATGATACCAGTGCAGAGACAAAATCGTGGGTAAAAACAGAACAGGCCCTCACCGAGGATTATCTTTCAAAGATCCCCTTCAGGGAACAAATCAGGAGCCGTTATAAAGAGCTGCTGAACTACGATAAGTTCTTTGGCGCCTTCAAGGCTGGCGATTATATAATCTATTCAAAACAGGAGGGGCTTCAGAACCAATCGGTTTATTATGTCCAGAAAGGATTGACGGGAGAGCCCGTTGTGCTTATCGATCCCAATAAACTGTCGGATGACGGCTCAGTTTCGGTAGCCCTGGACGCGGTGTCAACTGACAAGAAATACATCGCCTACCATGTCAACAAGGGAGGCAGCGACTGGCAAACCCTGTTTATCATGGAAATTGCCACCCGGAAAAAGCTGGATGACCAGCTCGATTGGCTGAAATTCGGTGGTGCTGCCTGGCAGGGCCAGGGGTTTTATTACAGCCGTTACGATAAACCGGCCCCTGGAACTGAACTCTCGGCTAAAAGCGAATTTCAGAAAATCTATTACCATAAACTCGGTGAAAAACAGGACCAGGATGTTTTGATTTTCGAAGACAAGGCACACCCGCAAATGTACTTTTATCCCCAGGTAACCGAGGATGAGCGCTACCTGTTCGTTTACAAATCGCCCGGTACCGACGGTACCGAAGTCCTTTACCGCAACCTGGCCAACGGGCAAAAGGATTTCAGGCTCCTTTTCAGGGGATATGAATTCAACTACAGCGTGATCAACAACACCGGCGACAAACTGCTTGTCAATACAAACGACGGTGCCGGGAATTACAGGGTGGTCCTTGTGGATCCTTCCCACCCGGAAAAGAAATCATGGAGGGATATCATCCCCGAAAAAGCTGAAAAACTGGAATCAGCCTCAACTTTGGGAGGGAAATTGTTTGCCGGTTATCTCAAGGATGCCAGCACCAGGATTTACCAGTATTCGCCTGACGGCACCCTTGAGCATGAAATGCCCCTTCCGGCCCTCGGCTCTGCCTCGGGGATCGGCGGATTGAATAACGAAACCTATGCATTTTACGATTTCTCCTCATTCACCTATGCTCCATGCGTTTACCGCTATGACCTGCTCACCGGGAAGTCGGAGGTATTCAAGAACTCGAAGCCAAATGCAAAGATCGAGGATTTTGAAACAGAGCAGGTGTTTTATCCCGGCAAAGACGGGACAAAAATCCCCATGTTCCTGGTTCATAAGAAAGGAATCAAGCTCGATGGTTCACATCCTGCCCTGCTCTACGCATATGGCGGCTTTAGCGTAAGCTCCACCCCCTATTTCTCAAATTCAAAGATCATCCTGTATGAAAATGACGGGATATTTGCCATGCCCAATATCCGTGGAGGCGGGGAATACGGCGAAAAGTGGCATAAAGGGGGCAACCTCCTGAACAAGCAAAACTGTTTCGACGATTTTATCGCCGCCGCAGAATACCTGGTAGAGAAAAAATACACCTCCCCCGAAAAACTGGCCATCAACGGCGGTTCCAACGGGGGACTGCTTGTGGGTGCCGTGATGACGCAGCGTCCCGACCTTTTCAAAGTGGCCATCCCTGAAGTGGGTGTTATGGACATGCTGCGTTTTCAAAAATTTACCGTGGGCTGGGGCTGGTCGGTCGAATACGGCTCAAGCGACAGTGCGAAATATTTCCCGGTACTTTACAAATACTCCCCCCTGCATAATATCCGTGACAGCGTAAGTTACCCCGCCACACTTGTCATGACGGCCGACCATGATGACCGGGTTGTGCCGGCCCATTCCTTCAAGTTTATCTCCACCCTGCAGGCAAAACAGAAGGGGACGAATCCGGTGCTGATCCGCATTGAAATCAACCAGGGCCACGGGGCGTCGGGAGCCTCGCTTGCCAAGATCATCGAAGGGGAGACCGATAAATGGGCCTTTATGTTCTTTAATATGGGAGTGGTGCCAAAGGCGTATAAATAAGATTAACGCTGAAGAGTCACTTTCCCCTGAAACTGCCTTAATACCGGACATTAATACCTGAAAGTATTTGTGTCCGGTATTTAAAGATATCCTGAACTTTCTGATGAACAAACAACCGGTCGGCAAGGTCGCCCAAAGGGCCAAACCCTACTTTGTAGAAAAGTTTATCGGTCATCATCACCCCTCCGCTGACCTCCCGGAAATGATGTTCGTGATGCCAGATGGCATAGGGCCCCGCCCGCTGCTCATCCACGAAATAAAGGGGCTCCTTCACCTGTGTAATCTCGGTAACCCATTTCAACGGGATTCCGAGCACCGGAGAGACCGTGTACAGGATGATCAACCCCGGGTAGATATTTTCGGGCACCTCCGACCGGATAATGAAGTTCATCGACGGGGGTGTGATCCTGCCCAGGTTGGCCGGGTTGCTGAAAAACTTCCAGGCCTCAGCAACAGGCATGGGTAAAAACTGGCTGAATTCCAGGTTGCGCATAATACAGGTTTAACATATTCTATTCATCCCTTAAAGCCGGCATGAGATCGTTTTTGATGACCGCACGGGATGCGATCCATATCCACAGGAGCCCGTTTATAAAGACAACCAGGATAATCCCGCCGATGAACAACCCCGGAACAGAGTATCCCGGAGAAACCAGCGACGGGAGGATTCCTGCGAATGCCGCTATAAGCCCCAGGAACAGTGCTGCCAGGAGCATGAACAGGTGTTCGGCAATAATCATCCTCAGGATGAGTCTCCTTGTGAAACCCAGTGCCAGGCAGATGGCATATTCCTGTTTTCGCTGCCGGACATTCTGCAGGATCACGACTCCAAGCCCCAAGGTGCCGATGAGCATCCCCATCCCCCCCAACAGCATGAATACCGAGAGGTAGGTGTTTTCAACGGCATTAAATGCTGCAAGCCTTGCTGATGAAGGGGTTGCCATCATCCCGTAATCACGGAAAAGTGTCTCCAGCAGGCTGGAGATCCTGCCGGTATAACCTGCCGGGCCATCGATCAGCATAATGCGCGACCCGCCTGCCGATGGGTAAAACAAGCGCAAAAGGCTGTCGGAAACCAGGATGTTTCCCTGGAATATTGAATTATCAAGGCCTCCCGTTATCCTGATTTTCAGGATTTTTCCAGATTCATCCCGGTAAAGCAGGGTATCCCCGGTTTTTTTGCCCAGCCCCCAGGTAATGACGGTCATATCGGCAAAGCCGGGAATTATATCCGGGCCAAGCCGGTTTTCCAGGGAATTCCAGGGATGGCCTGTGTTTACAGACGGGACGAGTTCGGCAAAACTAAAAGCCTTGTGCCGGTCAAAATATCCTGCCGGAACGCCAAGCAGGACAGGCCTGGAAACCTGGTTCAGGTTCAGGCAGCTTGCATCATCGCCATCCAGGCGGGTTATCTGGGCATAATGAACATTCTTAAGAATATCTTCATCCTGCAGTCCGCAGGCCATGGCTCCGGCCGGGGTGTTCAGGTCATTTAAAACCGGAAGCGTCGTCTCCGCCCAGAGAAGGAATCCACCCGTTCCTGAACCACGACTCGTTTCATCCCCATAAAATGTTTTCCGGTTTGCACCGGTTATGATAATGGTGAAGCTCCCCAGTGCAAGCAGTGTCACAACGCTCATGGTCCTGCTGCGATGCATCGCCAGGTTTTTTAAAACAACTCCGCGAAACCCGGTCGTCGTGCTCTTCATCATTGCCCGGACAAGGTACTCATTCATGATAATCAATCCACCGAGCATCAGGAGAGCGCCCGCCGTGAGAAAAACCGGCACATTCATGGTCAGCCCCCGGATGAGCATCACCAGGATCAGCAAGAGTGCGATTGTTACCAAGGAAAAACCCGCGACTGACATAAACAACCGGGTTTTCCCGGCCGAATCGCGACCTGCTGATCGTGCTGCTCCCTTAACCACCATCGCAAGCGGGTTGCGGAGATTTTGCCAGGCAACGGCAACCATGACCACCACCGAAATTACAACACCGGACAACGCCCCTGTCACCAGGGCCCCCGGGTTTACCTTCATCACGATCATGGAGGTGTTGACAGCGTCATACCACAGAGTGTTTAACCCGAAGACCAGGAGTTCGTTGTAAAACAGCCCTGCAAATGTACCGGCGATGGAGCCGGCAAAGGAGACAAGCAGTGCTGCGGCGGCGATGATTCCGATGATCCGGCGTTTGCCGAAACCTGTTGCAGAGAGAATCCCGGTCTCCGCCATCCGGGTTCGGGCCAGGAGGGAAAATAAAAGGGCTGTCAGCAATACCGCACTGATAACGATGAAGAAGCTCAGGCTAAGAAACAGCTGGCCAAAATCGGTTGAATTCCCCGCCGCAACCTGACCCTCCAGGCGGATATCCCTGAATGACATCCGGTACTGACCGGGACGGATTTTTTCCATCAGCCTTTTCCTGATCAGCTTAAGGTTTGACCCGGTGGTTGGAAAGCGGAAAGCTGTATAATGGCCAAAGCGGTTATCCCATATTTTTTGCCCGGTTTCAAGGGAGATGAATGCTTTCGGGGTACCCCTGTAATCTCTCCAGTATTGTTCATCCCTGTCACGGATTCTCTTCAGGTCGACGAGGGTGCCGGTTTCCCAGTCCCGGCAGTTCCCGGCCTCCGATATTCCGGGAAAAGCAGGCATTAGTCCGGGATCGGCCAATGGACCATTATCCGGGAGAATCTCTTTTACAATGAAAGAGGTACTGTCCTCCTTAAGTCTCCGCAAGGGACCCATAATGAAATACCGCAGGTATAACGGGTCGCCCGGCCCGATTCCAAGATCTTTTGCCAGCCATTCGTTAATAATGATCTCGCGCTGACCTACAGGGTGGCTGAAAAAGGGTTCATTGGCTGCGGTCACGAAGGAATAGGGTGTTGACCTGCCTTTGGAGGAAATATCGTTTACCAGGTAGGTCAGGATTGACTCACACGCGGGGATTGAAGATAATATTGACTTTGCCGTGCTGTCGTCGAAGAATATCCGGTCGGTGGTTATTTCACACTCCCTGGCGGGGTCACCCCTTTCTGACGGGGTTATCCTGAAATGCAACCCGGCATCGTCGGTCGTCCAGCAGTTTTCAAGGGCAGCACCAGGACCCGGGGAATTTACGGGCGATTCGTTGCCGCCGGCAAAAAGCATGTTGACATACCCCGGCAACTCGAGGGCAGAGGCCATCCTGCCGAGTGAAATGAACACATTGAAGGGGGCAGCCTGGTTGCTCGTCAGGCTGAACCGGCCCATTTGCTGATCGTCCGCAATTTCCGCAATTTTCAGGCGAACCGGGACTGTGGCGGTTTTTTCGGCTGAAAAGGGAGCATTTGCGGGTGCCTTCCCGCGTTTCTGAATCCGCAGCAGCAACTCATCACCGGGCTTCAGCTCCAGTTTTTCTGCAACATTCCGGCTGATAATGGCTTCGTCTTCTCCCAAAACCCGTGCAGGACGGTTCCAGAAACCAAAAAACCGGTTATCGGCCCCAACCACCCGGACCTGGTTTATCCTCAGGTTTTTATCACTGTTAATGGCAATGCCGGCACATTGTATCGCAGGCGCCACCCGGAGCCGGGTTTGTTTGGAAATCTCACCAGCCAGCTCACTCCTGAAAAACCGTTCATCAGAGGAGAGGGAGTACCTGATTTTTCCAAGCCTGGAATCGGCCAGGCGCAGCAGGCTGTACCTGACCGAATCGCCCACGATCAGGGCGCCGGTGATTACAGCTGTACTGATCATCACACCTGCAAGTATGGCCAGGTAGGGTTTACGGTAAAACCACAGACCGGAGAGGAGCAAACGGGTCAGGTTCATTGGTTGTCCATCAATAGGAGTTTTCCTGAAACCAGCTTATAGGTTTTTGCCATGCGGGCGGCCATTTCCGTCGAGTGGGTGACCACCACCACAGCAAGGTTTTGTTCACGGATCAACTCGGCCAGCAACTGGCCCAGCCGGCTCGCATTCTCGTTGTCAAGCGAGCCTGTGGGTTCGTCGGCCAGCAGGAGCCTTGGCTGATTTACCAACGCCCTGGCCACTGCTGCCCGCTGACATTCGCCTACCGACAATTGAAGCGGCCGGCGATCAACAAGGCTTTTCAACCCCATCCTCTCAATAAGCAGCCAGGCACGGTCGGAAGCATCCCTTCTTTTTGACTTGTCTTTGACCGGTATCAGGGGCAGCAAAATATTTTCAACCAGGGTAAGCTGCGGCAGGAGATGATGCTGTTGAAAAACAAACCCGATAAACCGGCTCCTGGTGGCTGCAAGCGCCTCTTCCCCCAATGTATCCACCCCCTTCCCGTTGAGTAAAACCCGACCCGACGACGGATGATCCAGGGTGCCAAGGATATTGAGCAGGGTGCTTTTCCCGGAGCCGGAGGGACCAATGATTGCCAATGAGTCGTTTTCACGGATGGCCAGGGAAACCTGGTTCAGGATGAGATTGGAGCTTTCTGAGACCGGCTGCCCGTATGATTTGGAAACATCCTGAAGTTCTGCAAGCATACTTTACACGGGTTAAGATGATGCGCACAAGCCTAGGAGCCCCCGGCGGTTCTCCATCTCTTCATCAGGAGTTCATTAACAGGGTATCCAACTGTTTGGGCCTCCCGGGCAATAGCGTAAGCTTTGGAGAACTGGTGAAGTTTGTCACATGCAAGGGCTTCAATATAGAGGGCCTTGCCCTTGTCGCCCCCCAGGCGGATCACCTTTTCGCCACAGGTTGTCACTTTTGCATACTGGCCGAGATGCAGGTAGCTAATGGCCATATAAAGGTAAACATTTTGCAGGTTGTATCCCTTACTTTCAAGGAATAACAGGTCTTTTACCGCATCTTCCTGCTTCTGAAGGTAATCACAGCAAATAACAGCCCGCTGCAGGTAGGCTTCATACATGTCGGGTTGCAGCCGGATGGCAATTTTCGCCTCCTCATAGGCCTCCCCGGCATTGTTGAGCCGCGTGTTGCAGACCGATAAAAAGTAATAGGACAGGGCGTTCCCGGGATCATGCCTTAGCTGGCGTTTCAGCGAGGATACTGCCTCCTCGTTACGGTTCAGGTTAGCAAAGCAATATCCCATGTTGAAACTGACATCTTTATTCAGGCTGTCGAGTTCAAGCAACATGCGATAATCATTCAAGGCATTTGAATAATCCGACAATTTATTTATATAGATGGAGGCCCTGTTCACATAGAGGTTGGCAAGATCTTTCCGGTCGCCGCTTGCTGCCAGCCTGATTGCTTCGGAATTTTGTTCAATCGCCTTGCCGGGTTGGTTTATACTTGTATAATGCAGGGCTAATGCATAATGTGCACGCCCGTAAAGGGGATATTCCCTGATCGTATTCAGCCAGTAAGTTTCACTGTTTTTGTAGGTGTTGAGATAGAAATACCCGCTGACGAGCAGGCTGACCAGGTAAACCGACAGCAGGGCGATCCCTGCTGCCTTGTATTTTGGTTTTTGCAGGAGCCATGAAAAGAAAAGGGACAGCAACAGGAATGGCCCGATATAGGGGATATAGGTGTAGCGCTCTGCTAAAAGGGCCTCCCCGACCGGGATGAATTTTACCACGATGCTGATCGTAATCACAAAGAAGGCCAGTCCAAAAAAGGTCCTGGACCCGGTTTTGACAGAGCCCCAGATGCCGGCCGCCAGGAGCAGGAAAAACCCTGCAGTAAATGTATACAAATGACCCTGGCTGACGGGGGAATAGGGATGGACTCCCGACAAGACATCCGGATAGAGGATTTTAAGGAGATAGAAGACATAATTGTAAAATCCAAACAGGTAGTTCCGGTTGGCATCAACCATACCATAACTCAGGGCCGATACCGATTGCTGCGCCTTCAGGGCCAGCAACCCGAAACCTATTGAAAAAACAAGGAAGGGGATTTTTTCGGCTATCACAGCAGGTGTGTATCTCCTTTTCCAGAAGATATCCACCAGGATGATTACAGGAGTAAGAACCACTGCCTGCCCTTTGGATAACAGCGACAGGAGGAAAAAAAACAGGGACAGTCCGTAAAAGATCTTTCTGCCCTCCTTGATATACCGGATGTATATGTTCAGGGAAAGCAAAAAGAAGGTTGCATATAATACATCCTTCAGCTCTGAAATCCATGTAACCGATTCGATATGCATGGGGTGGATCCCGAACAGCACCGAGGTCAGAACGGCAACAAACAGGTTGCCGGGAACCAGTTTTTCGGAAAGCCTGTATACAAGGAAAACATTGAACAGGTGAAAGCAAAGGTTGACAAGGTGGAACAACAGGCCGTTAAAACCAAACACCTTTGACCCAACCGTAAACAGCAACATGGTGAGGGGATGGTAATTCCCCATCCAGTAGAGCGAGAAGAGTTTATAAAAGGAAAAATCCCTTAGCAGGGGGTTTTCAAGGATATAGCCCTGGTCGTCCCAGTTAAGAATGTCAAAGCCAAGTACCGGAGCGAAGAAGATCGCAGTAAGCACAAGCGGCAACAGCTGGTAGTAAATTTCTGGTATTCCTGTTTTAGCTTTTGTCTTTTTACTGTTTTTCATTTACTCCGAACGGTTTTGTCCATGACACTTTTGCAACCAATTGTATATCCCGTTTTCATTTCCCGTTTTCACTGGTAATCTCCCCGTGGGATTTCGTTATTCACCCTTGACGCATGGGTTTAAAAATATAATAACAATTCCATGACCGATTTCAGGTATATATTTCAGGCAAATATATTAATTTAGACTGATTATTGACATTTTTTAAACTCTGTCACCATGTTTTTTTTCAAACAGTGGGCATGGATGGCGGCGTAACAGGGAGATTCCCGGGGTAAGAAACCGGCCGGGTCGCTATAAAACAATTGAAAAGATCCGGGGAGTGTGCTGGTAACCGTGGCTTACCGGCTGATTTGTTTGTACAGGCTGACCATTTTTTCAGTAAGCATGGTGCAGTCGAATTTTTCGCTGACAGCTTTCCGTCCATTTCTGCTCATTTGTTCCATCCGGGCGGGATCTGAAAGGAGCTCCGAAAGTGCGTAAGCCAGCGTTTCTGCATTATTCGGTGAGTAGAGGAGCCCGGCTCCCGAGCTGCGGATAATCTCCCCGAATGCCCCCAGGTCTGGCTGGACGAGGGGAACCCCGGAGGCCAGGGCTTCAATCTGGTACAACCCGAAAGCCTCTCCTTTCAACACCGGAACCGACAGTACCGACAATGAACTGAAGAAATCGTTCAGCTTCCCGGCCGAGAAATCAGGAAGCAGCCTGAAGCAATGTAGCAGGTTTTTCCTTTCCAGTTTTTTTAACTGGCGTCGCAGGAAGGATTTGTCGTCTCCCGTCATTCCCCCGGTTGTTAACAGTTCCAGGTTGCAGAACTGAGCCTTTGATTTCAGGAGGATAAATGCATCGACAAGGATTTCGAAACCGTTTTCTTCACAAATCCGTGATAAATACCCGATGGCCTGTGGTGAAGATGCAGGGGGTGTGACAGAATACTTTCCAGGTTTGACACCGATGGGGATGACATGAATTTTTCCGGGGGGAATCTGCATTTTATGCCTCATCACCCCGGCAAACCAATCGCTTACGGCAACAAAGGCATCGACATCTTTGCCTTTTTCCGCCATCAGCTGCCAGATCTTGGGACGCCACGACTCCTCCATGGCATCAACCCATACATCTTCATCCTGC
Source organism: Bacteroidota bacterium (assembly GCA_037139685.1). GTDB lineage: Bacteria > Bacteroidota > Bacteroidia > Bacteroidales > FEN-979 > CAIVAT01. The sequence continues at coordinate 9,129 of JBAXFZ010000022.1, read as the reverse complement.
AACGAACAAACCACGGGCACCCCGACCTCTTCCCGGATCCTCCCTGCAAGTCCAAGCAGCAGCGCGTTAGAAAAATGTACAATATCCGGTTTCCCGTGGTTCTTCAGGAAATCAACCAGGTGATCGAGTTCCCGGTGCTGGAATCCCTTCTCTCCAAGCAGCATCGATTCGGTCAGTTTCTCCAGTCCCTGCGCCCGTGTGGAACCCGATTTCCCGGCAGCAAATTTTAAAACCGGCGCCGAATCAAAAAAACGCTCCATCCACCCGGGCATTTGCCGGAACAGGGGGAATTGCTGTCGCAAGTATATATTCACGGCCCCGTAAAACACGGGCAACCCTCCCTCCTGTGGCTGAGCAGCTGCTGTGAGCGGCAGGTACATGGGAAGGACAATTGCATCATGTCCGGCCTCCCGCAGCGCTTCGGCATAGGCCCCGTCGCGCAGGCAGTTGCCGCAATAAAAAGTACCTCCAAAACCCGGAACAATGTTGACAATTTTCATAATTCGTTACCTGTTGCTGTTTCTTAGAAAACCATAAAAACCATTTTCCTGATCTTAATGACCAAATGCATAAACTTTTCCATCACCGGCACCTACGACGATCATTTTAGAAATAACTGCCGGTGTGCCGGAGAGCGGACTTCCGATCTCATAGCTCCATGATTCATTCCCGGAACCGAGATCAAGCAGGTGGATTCTTCCGTCCCCCGATGCTGCAACAACATATTTCCCGGCAATGACAGGGGAACCATCAACCTTCCCGGTTGTTTTAAACTTCCACAATATTTTCCCGTTCCCTGCATCATAACAATAGATATATCGGTTTTGCGACCCGGTTACAACCCGCCCTGCCGAAACCGCGGGAGAGGCAAGAAAAGGGCCACCGCCACCTGTTTGCCAGAGAATTTTTTTCTGCCTGACATCAATGCAAAAAAAGGTTCCGTCATAATTCCCAAAAAAGGCCCTATCCCCTGAGATGGCAGCTGATGAGGGAATGTAGGTCCCTACATCGATCTGGTCTGTTTGCTTCCCGTCGTCGATGCCGACCAGGTGCAGAAAACCGTCGCAGCCCCCGAATACAGCAAGTTTACCGCAGATCGCCGGGGCGCCGTTGATATAATTTCCCGATTCATATTTCCAGATTCCCTTCCCGCTGACGGCATCCACGCAGTGCAGGTTGAAGTCGTAACTGCCGACAAGTATGCAGGTCTCTTTCTTTCCCTGCCTGATTACCTGGTTTGCAGAACCGGAGATCTGGCCGTCGGTTTTATATTTCCACTTCAGGTTGCCTGTGACGGCATCAATGGCAAACAAAATACCCTCGAGTGATCCGGCGTATACTGTATTCTGCACCACCAGGGGCGGAGATTCCACCGCGGTCCCGGCATTGAATTTCCATTTGAGTTTCCCGGCCATGGTCAGTGCATAAATAAAACCATCATTGGAACCGATAAATATAGTGCTGTTGCAGATAACAGGCGAAGATTTGATTGCGTCGCCGGTTTTATAGCTCCATAAAAGCCTGAAGGGAGGCACCATAACTACCGGCGCATTCCCCGTCAGCTGGGCATTCCCTCGAAACGAAGGCCAGCAGTCGGGACCCTGGAGCTGGGCAAGCGAAACTCCCGCCGCAAAAAAACAGGCAGACAGGCTGAAACAGAACCGGTAAAAGGTTGTTATCCTCATTTGTCTCTTTCCTCCCCTGTTTTATAGGCGATAGCTCCGGTCGGGCAGGCCTCAACGCATTCCCTTGCGGCTGTAGCCAGGGCTTCACGGATGGTTTCACTGAAGGGAACAGCAATCTTTACATCAAATCCCCTGCCTGCAAAGGTGAGCCCTGTGACCTCTCCTGTTTTCATTGTAATTTCAACGCACAGCCCGCACCGGATGCATTTCTCCGGTTCAAACACCACTGTTTCGTGCTGCATCGAACGGGTAAGCCGCTTGCGGTCAGGTCCGGCGAACCTCTTCCTTTGGGCACCATATTCATCGGCAAACGACCTGAGCTTGCAGCTTGCCGGTTTCCGGCAATCGCAATGCATGCAGCGCCGGGCCTCGGTCATGGCCTCCTCCCTGGAGAAACCGCCCAGGTGTCCTCCAGCCGGGTCAATGCGGTTGCCGGGGATGCCCTCCTGGAGGTACTCAGGCCATTCCGCTTCGGTAAGCAGGCCGATCGATGATACTGAACTCCTGTGACGCAATTCACTCCAGGGAGGTATATCGCCAGTCCCGGTTTTTTCAGCCCGTGATACCTTAATAAGATTCGTTCCAAGGTACTTTTCAACCTCCTGGGCGGCCATCTTCCCCTGGGCGACCGATTGCACCGCCATTCTCTGTTCGCGGATAACATTGCCACACGCAAAAACACCTGCCTGGCTGGTTGTGAAATTCTTTTTATTGATGAAGGTTCCCTGCTCACCGGGCAGTATTCCGAACAAATCGCCGGGGGTTGATTCCTGGTGCCCCGTGGCAAGGATCACGGCATCAAACCCGGTGAGGATCTCCTGCTGAAAGAATTCCCTGGTGACTGCTGTCTTCATTTTAAAATCAGCTCCCAGCCCTCTTATAAAGCTGATTTCAGCATCAAGCATATCCTTTGGCAGCATCTCGCCTGGAATCTGGTGGCGCAAGGTTCCTCCTGCCTCTTCATTCCCGTCGAATAAAACACAGTCATGACCTGAGCGCAACAGGTAAAATGCTGCAGAAAGCCCGGCCGGTCCCGTCCCGATGATGGCAATTTTTTTACCGGTTTTAGTTACCGGTTCGGGGAAAGTTGATTTTAAAGGGTCTTCATGCAGCACTGCCGAACGCTTCAGCAGGCAAACGGATACTGCTGCGTCCATTGCCCTTCTTTTACAGGCTTTTTCGCATGGAGCAGGGCAGATAAAACCCAGCACCAGCGGCAGGGCAATCTCCTCCCTGACGATATGAAGGGCACGGGTAAAATCACCTGCGGCTATCAACCGGTTCATCAGCGGGATATCCATAAAGGCAGGACAGGATAAACGGCAGGGTGCCTCACAATCCCCGATATGGTCGCTGAGCAGCAATTCGAGAGCCTCCCTTCGGGCCTCAAGAACCTCACCGGTTGAGGTCAGTATCTCCATTCCCTCCGAAACAGGCATGGCACAGGATGGAAGGAGGCGGTCACGATCGCTCACCATGCAAACCATGCAGGAGGGATGGTTTGTAAAACCCGGGTGGAAGCACATTGAAGGAATGACAATCCCAAGCGAGGCAGCTGCCTCCATTACAGTGACACCCTCCTTTACCTCAACGGGAATATGATCGATCTTTAATTTTATCATTTTATTGAACCGTGATGGCGTTTACCGGGCATATCTGCCGGCAGATATCGCATTTTATACATTTTTCCGTATCAATCGAATGAATCTCATAGGGTTTATAGGCAATTGCCTCGGAGGGACATCGTTGTGCGCATTTGGTGCAGCCGATGCAGGTTGAATTAACTTCGTAATGAATGAGCGGCAGGCATTTCCCCGATGGACAGTGACCCTCCAGGTGGGCCTCGTATTCGTCACGGAAATAATGCAGCGTGGTAAGAACAGGGTTAGGCGCCGTTTTTCCGAGGCCGCAGATACTGCCGCGGCTGGTGCTGACAGCAAGTTTTTCGAGGTTTTTCAAATCCGCCTCCGTTCCGTGGCCGTTCCTGATCTTATCCAGTATTTCCAGCATCCTGCGGGTCCCTATCCTGCAGAAGGTACATCTTCCGCATGACTGGCTCTGCGTAAAGGATAGAAAATAGTGGGCAATGTCGACCATGCAGTCCGTTTCATCCAGCACGATCAGCCCGCCCGAACCCATCATGGTCCCTGCCTGCCGGAGTGCTTCAAAATCGATCGGCATATCTGCAGCCGAAGCCGGCAGGCATCCCCCGGAGGGGCCGCCGATCTGAACGGCCTTAAATTGTTTGTCACCTGCGATGCCTCCGCCAATCTCCTCAACGATCTGCCTGATGGTAATCCCCATGGGGACCTCGATCAATCCGCCCCTCTTGACTTTACCGGCAAGGGCAAACACTTTGGTACCCTTGCTCCCGGCGGTTCCGATCGTGGAAAAGGCTTGCGCACCATGGTGAATTATCCAGGGAACCAGCGATAGCGTCTCCGTGTTGTTGATCAGCGTAGGCTTATCCCACAACCCTTTTTCAACGGGATAGGGCGGCCGCATCCTGGGCAGGCCTCGGTTCCCCTCTACGGAGGCGATAAGCGCGGTTTCCTCGCCGCAAACAAAGGCGCCGGCACCACCAAAAATACGGATGTCAAACGAGAATCCCGAACCGAGGATGGAGGAACCCACAATCCCGTTGTCCCTGCAAATTTGAAGTGCCTCGGCAATCCGCGTCACAGCCAGCGGGTATTCTGCGCGGATATAAAAAATCCCGTGGCTTGCTCCGGCAGCATAACCCGCAATCAGCATCCCCTCGATGATGCGGAAGGGATAGGATTCAAGCAGCATCCTGTCCATGAAGGCACCGGGGTCACCCTCATCGCCGTTGCAGATCACATATTTTTCAGCTGTATCCTGGTCTTTCACCAGCTGCCATTTGCGGCCGGTGGGGAAACCTGCACCACCGCGGCCGCGCAACCCGCTCGCGATGATCACATCGATCACCTGTTGCGGGGAGATACCGCCAAGACACTTTTCAAGAGAATCAAATCCTCCCGCCAGCCGGTACCCGGCAATATCGGTAGGGTTTGCCACACCCCTGTTTTCGGTAGCCAGGTTGAGCTGCGGACCCAGGAACCTGGAGAGGGGCGTATCGCGCTGCTCTCCCATGTATTTCCGGAACGATTTCGGCGCCCCGTCGGCCAGGAGGTTTTCGAAGAGGTTGAAAAAACCATTCCTGAACCGGTTGAAATATCCCTCGGGTTTGAAATGGCTGAGAAGCACCTCCCTGACCTCTTCAGGCTTTATTTTCGCATAAAAGGCAGGAAGTTCGCCCGGTTTGATGATCTCCATGATGGGCACCTGGTTGCAGATGCCCACGCACCCTACCTGTTGAACATTCACGCGGATCTTGGCCTGCGACAGGGTTTTCTCAAGTTCCGTTTTTACCTCCAGGCTTCCGCTGGCAACGCAACATGAACCGAGGCCGATCCGGATCTCGCCCCGGGAGGCTGATTTACCGGAAGGTTCATGCGAAACAGCCGCCTTGCCGGCTTTCGTTTTAGCCAGGAAATCGCGCAGCACTCCCCCCACATTTTCCGGTTCAACATGGCCATAGGTCACCTCATCAACCCTGACAACCGGTGCCAGCGTACAGCACCCCAGGCAGGCCACCTTTTCGATTGTAAACTGCATCGCGGCGTCGGTATCTTCATGATCCTTGAGCTTTAATTCCCGCCTGAAGGCCTCAAACACGAATAGCGCACCCTTCACATGGCAGGCGGTCCCGGTGCACACCCTGATCCTGTGTTTGCCGGCAGGCTGGTGCCTGAACTGGGTATAAAAGGTGGAAATCCCCGAAATCCGGGATGGTGAAATATCCGTGGTCTCACAAACCCGTCTCAGGGCCGTTTCAGGCAGGTAGTTGAACTCCTCCTGGATATCCTGCAAAATGGGGATGACGGCATCAGCCGTTACCCCATGCCGGGCCACGATGATGTCAACCTTTCCAGTTATTTGCTCAATACCGCTCTCCATTTTTCAATTAAAATTTTCTTCTGCGGAAAACAAAGGCTGCTGATCCTACAAGCAGGCCAATCCCTGCAATGCCGTAAAATGACAACTCAACAGCTGATTCAACCTTAAAGTCCACCTGTTTATTGATTTCACCCGGACCGTCGGTTTTCAGCGACTGCATTTCGATGCCGGCAGCCTTCCCGTAATCATCGCCAAGGCAGAAGGACCGGCGGACATACTCTTCCCCGAACCCGTCAAAATAACCGGGAATAAAAGTTTGGAAGTACTGCTCCCTGACAGGATGTGTAAAGACAAAGCCTGTAAAGACATCGCAATACCTGAGCCAGCCGTTTGCCGACGGGCTGTTGTTGCGGTTCAGCAGTTGAAACAGGATGTCAAACGGGAACAGGTCAAAACGGGTATGGCCGAACGGGGATCCCCTGAAATCAAAACCCACAGGTTTGTTCCCGGTCTTTTCAAAGGCTGCATCCCAAACGCCGCCTGCAATGGGCAGGGTGACGAGGCACCTGGTGTTGATCAGCACATTTGCCGCACGGCTGCCGAAACCGTCCTTAATAAATTCATAGGTGTTTCTCCGTCTTACACCGGGTAGCCGGTCGGTGAGGTCCATGGCATGCCGGTAATTCATGATGACAAGACACTTAGCCGGTTTCGCCGATGTTTCTGAAAGCTTTTTCATCTCTTCCAGTACGGTGCCGGCCATTATACTGTCGCGGTTCCACAAAATTTTCTTCTCATATGCCTTGTAATCTTTGACGGTCCTGATTTCCGGCCATTTAATGGTACCATCTGTAAAATGATGCCGTACCCGCTCTGCAGGGGGCAGGGTCTGGTTCAGTGAATAAAGCCTTTCAAGGTACCGGTAGAAATTGTAATTTGTCCATGCGGGCCATACAGCCATATTGTGCATCAGTTGCAGGATATGCTGTTTTACTTCAGGTTTGCCGAGGGAATCGGTCATCATAAACCTGTCGAGCGTATCCTGCATGCCAACCTGCCCGTATTCGGTGAAGACATGGCCGGCCTTGTGAATGAACCGGGGATCACGCACCACATCATAAATAAAGTCCCACTGGGTCATCTCCGGGTGGGAGCGTTCGCACAGTACAACCACGTCATATTTGTCGAACAACCCCACCACATAATCCACCGGGCTGGTATGCTGCGTTAAAAGAAATTTCTCAAAGGGTTTTGGTGAACTTAAATTCTGAAAGGCAGCCATCCGGCACTGAACCCTCCCTGTCACCAGGTATTCAGTGCCTGTAGCACCTATTCCCGGAATCGCAGCAGCCATCAACCAGAAAAAACCGGCTTTGCTGGTACGAAGTGAGGCGTCATGCATAAGGGTGAGCCCGGCCATCGCTTCATACCAGGCCTGTTTTGTAAACGAAAAGTAAACCATGCAGAAAATTGCTGTTGGGATCATGACCAGGATGGCTGACACCGTCGGGAGCCAGGAGTTCCCCGCAAGCAACTGCCCTAATATTACAGGCAATGCGAAGGTAACCCCCCATTTGCCAAAAACCACGCCCAGTAAAAGGTCCCCAGGTCTTGCCGTTTCGCCTGTTTCAGAGGTCACTGTGATGTTCAGAAGCATCTTCCCTGCAGTTTGCCTGAACCGGGACAACATGACCATTTCATACATCGCCCCGGTCAGCACAAAGAGGGCCTCAAACGAAATCCCGGACCCGCTGAAGGAGAGTAAAACGATGAAGAGCCTGGTGAGCGAATAGATGACAAATGCATCAATCCACAACGCCGCCATGCGGCGCCAGAATCCACAGTTGTTTTTTGTTTTCATTTTGCAGGTTTGAACTGTCCGGACGATTTTTTTTCTTCAGTCAACGTTCCATGTTTTCTCCCCTTTCAGGGAGAAAGGCTGTTGTCAGATAAAATGATACAGGAAGATCACGGTCGCGTCGAATGCGGTTTTTTTGTTATCCTTTATCTCCAGCGATACATTCACCTCCGCCTTGGCGATGCCCCTCAGGTTTATCAGGGAGGCCAGTTTGGCCCGCACCCTGACTTCGCTGTCGACCAGGACAGGCTGGTTGAACCGGAGCTTTTCGATCCCATAGTTCACCAGCATTTTGATATTGTTTACCTCGATGATCTGGTCCCACAGGTAAGGTAATACCGACAGGTTCAGGTACCCGTGAGCAATGGTGGTCTTGTAGGGGCTTTCCTTCTTTGCCCTTTCAGCATCCATGTGGATCCACTGAAAATCGAGAGTTGCCTGTGCGAATTTGTTGATCTGTTCCTGGGTGATTGTAATATAGTCGGATATCCCCAGCTCTTTCCCGATATATTTTTCGAAATCTGAAAAGCTATTGATGATTAATTTGCTCATTTTTTTTGATTTTGTTTAAAATCCGGCCGGCCGGAATTGAGTTGTTATTGATTTTGACTGCTGCATGTATTTCTTCTTTCTTTATGATGCCTGGTCCACTCCTGCAACCCCATTAAACGTTTTTATTGTAATTACATTATTTGCCTATGCAAAACAAATTCTTTTCCCCCCTGATCACGATCCTGCTGTCGCTAAAGGCCGGCGTACATACTGATCCTTCGCCAAGGGCGGATTCGCTTATAACGCTGTAGGCCTGGTCTGCCTTTATAACATGCATAATTCCCTTTTTGTCGAGCAGGAAAAGATTCCCGCCGGCCAGCATGGGCGAGGCATAGATCGGGGTATCGAACTCATGCACCCAGTATTTTGTTCCTTTTCGTGCATCATAGCACACCACAGTGCCGTAGCTGGTGGCCATGAACAGGTATTTGCCGGCAGCCACGGGGCTGGGGATATCCGACATGTATTCATTATCCTCCCAAAGCAGTTTGGGGCTCTCTCCTATCTCAACGGCAGCCAGTTTTGCATAGTCGTTCACCGAAAAAACCAGCCCGTCGGCATAGGCCACCGAAGGGCCTACTTCACCCGAAATACATTCAATCTTCCACAGCTCCTTTCCATTTGAAGGGTTGTAGGAGGCAACCAGCGGGTCGGCAGCCAGGATCAGTTCCATCCGCTTACCTGTATTCACAATAACCGGGGAGGCCCAGGAGATCTTCACATCACGGCTGGTCTTCCATACAACTTCCCCGCTCTTTCCTGCCAGTGCCATTACGCTTCCCGCACCCCGCTGATCGTACTGGATAATCAGAAGATCATGGTACATGATGAGCGAAGAAGAATGTCCGTAGTGATTTGCAGGAACCCCCAGGTTTTTCGACCAGGCGATTTTCCCGTCAAAGCCGAGCGATGCAAGGTCTCCATTGGCAAAGATGGCGTAAACCCGGCGGCCGTCGGTGGTCATTGTGGGAGCACACTGGCCTGTCTCTTTATTGACGGCAGGAGCCTTTTCAGGGCTGCCGGGGATCTTCTCCACCGCCGTCTTCCATAAAATCTTTCCTGTATTCAGGTCGAAACAAAAGACCTCACGGGTTGTTTCATTGGCACCTGTGA
>JBAXFZ010000021.1:0-19592 GCA_037139685.1 Bacteroidota bacterium | reverse complement strand
GTTCATTTACCAGGTCTACATAGGGCAGAGGAGTGTTGGCATTTCTGCAGCTGAGTTCGATACGAACAAGGTCGGGTCTCCTGCGCATAAGTTCATCAAAAACAACCGGGGTCCGGGCAGCAAGGAAATTCATGATATCGGTATAATAGGCAGCGGGGCTGAACACCGATTTGCACTGTTCACATTCGCACGAATCAAGCGTGCCAAACATGGTCCGCAGGTCGGGATCGGCGATTGGTGCGGGTGTGGTGGTGGTTCCGAACGAAAGGTTCGGGTGGGTTTGTGCCCATACCATTACCGAATGCATATAATTCCGCCCGGCCTGTTCATAAACCAGGGTGGCAGCCTCTTCCGACCCCAGCACCGTGCGGAAGTTTTCAACAAACAAGCTTTGGGGAACCGTCACAATGTTGAAGGCGGAGTCCATTCCCGCCTTTTTTAACCCCGACATCGCGTTGAATCCGATTTTGTACGAGGCAAGCCGCTGCAGGCTCTGAAGTTCCGAAGCCAGCATGTTTTTATCCCTGATCCCGTTTAAATCGAAGGAAGAATCCTTGTGTAAAACAGGAAGTGTCGGGGTATTCATCAGATCAAAGGCAGGGTTGTTCGAAAAGAATTTTACAAGATCGGCCTGTGCCCTAAATGCACAGTCTTTGGGTTTCTGTTTTGCCAGTTTTCCAAAGACCGCCTGTGTCGGGAAACTCTTTTCCACGATCCCGGCCATCCGGGTGGCGTATATTTCCACGCGTTCCGTTTCATTTTTCCCTTCAATGAAGGTGGGCACGACCGATTTTTCCGACCTCTCCGACAAACGGTTTATCAACGCCGCCCAATCATTTTTGTCCATCCGGGCAAGCCCGTGAAAAAGGTTTCCCGTGGTGTTTTTTCGGCTGAGCAATGCAGCCATAACAACCGGCTGGTTCCCTGTAATCGCAGCAAGTTTCAGTGCGTTCTGAATATCACCTGCAGTCGATTTATCCCCCGTAATCTTATAGAGGTTATCCCAAAAATCAGCAGGCGTATCATCGTGGCTGAGGTAGGCCGCGAGCACCTTTTTTTGAATCGCCTTGTTTTTAATTGCCACACCTAAAACCTGTCCGAGCGAGGCCTCCATTTTCCGCGGTACCTCTTCAAGGGCTTTGCCTGCTATATAGTTGTTCCACTGTTCCACCATTTTCGCAGCTTTGGCCGCTAACGCATCTGAAAGGAGGTTTTCCTCCCCCGCCTTTTCAATAGCCTCCCTGATCTTCTTGCCATTTACCGCAGAAAGGTCGCGTGGATCTGTCGGGAGACCCTGTTTGAACAATCCGTAAAACACTTCTGCCGGGATTCCTGTCTCTGCTGCCAGTTCATGGGCATGCAGCCATTGAAACGCATCCTCGGGGTCAAGGCCGGTCTGGCTGGAAACAAAATGAACATCCTCCCGGCTAAGTTTTCCTTTTTCCGGGGAAGTATTGAGCTGGCGGAAATATTTATCGAGCAGGGGCTGCCGCAAACTGAAGGCGGTTTTACCCTTGAACCTGGGATCGCTCACGGTAAAGTCGCTGCAGGTTTCCGGCCCGGGATTGAAAAACAGCTCCGGGGAAGCAAGCGATTTTCCCTCACTGTCAACCACTTCCAGGACATAGGCGATTTTCTCTGAGGATGAAATGACCGCCAGGGAATAATTTCCCTTTGCATCAGTCAGGGTCTCCGCCAGCCACTTTGTCCCGCGAAATAGCTGTTCGCTCAGCACTACTTTGATTTTTTGAATACCATTGCCGCTGGCGCTTTTTACCTGGCCGCTGAAAACGGTTTTTCCTTTTTTAAGACCCGGGGATGGAGTTGTTGCTTTCATATGGATAAGATTTATTAGGGTTTCTCATGGGCAGCGGCTTATCTGCAGCCTGGCGCCCAGGTTGCTGCCGGTTTTTATGGTATTTGATTTTTAACATTGCATCACTTGGCTATTTGAAGATATGATTACCGGTCAGTGGGTAATCCTGTGGAAAAAGGCTCCCGCTCCCTGCACCAGGAGCTGGCCGCCATGAAGGGTCGACCTTACCGTATCCGCAGCAACGGTTGCCGTGGATCTGGCCACAAGCGACAGAGCAGAAGCCGCCGCACCGATATCCGTGCGACCTGTAATGTCTTCCCATACCCTTCCGTCGCTTTCAGCAGAAGCCCTGATTTCGCGGGACTGTGACGTCTGGTAGATGCCATAGGCGATCACGAGGGGGGCTAATTCGGGGACGAACGAGGCACCGGTTGTCACGACTGTTTCCAGTGCACCCCTGGTATCGCCGGCCCTGACCTGCTGAACAAGGGTATTAGCGGTATCAACAAGCTGCAAGGCAGCAACTACGTGACCTACCGCCCGTTGTGTGCTTCGCAGCGCATTCCTGGTGGGAATCATGGATGATCTTCCGCGCGTTCTCACCTCATGGACCCTGGGACCCGGTTCGACAGGGGCCACATGCTCGGCAGGGGCCACATGCTCGGCAGGGGCAACCGTATCGGCCGGGGCGGGCCGTTCGGCGACCGGGGCTGTTTCGGGTGCCGGGGCGGGAGGGGTTTCGTGTGGCCCGGCCGGACCTGGACTTGTGCCTTCAACTTCAGGACCATGAGTGGTTTCATGAGCAGGCGCAAGATCACGGGGATGGACCATTTCATGCCCATAAGTAAGTTCAGGCCCCGGATCGGGATGGAGCCGTGACTCCGGTCTCCTGCTATGTGGCCGGCGACCTTCATTCCCGCCTCCGGTAGTTTCCGGTCTTAAGTGCCTCTCCTGCGAACGCTGATTATACTCATTGGCAGTTGCTTCCATCATCTGCTCGCCTGAGCCTTCAACAGGGCTCCTGGTGTCGGAAGGCTCATGCCTGTTGGAGTTTTGCGGCTGATCATAACTGTAAGCCGTGGGGGAGCTGTCTGCCGGAGCCGGCAACGGCCCACCCCCTGCACACATATTCACATACAGCATCGCGGTAGTGAAAAGGTCTCTTGCCCTGTGTTCCGCTGTCCCCTGGAGATCATTTTTATTCAGAACCCGTCCATGAACATATTCATACACATTCAGGCCACTCGGGGCCCCGGCCGGATCGGGGTTCAGCCACCTGCCCAGCCAGGGCAGGTAGTACCTTGCACCGTGGTATTCCAGCCCGGTTTCCTCATCCCTTTCCATGCCGGTATATCGGTAACGCCTGGCCGCGGCCCTGATTGTGGCGTTTCCTGCCCTGAAGGCAGTGGTGCCGAAGGGATGGTACTCTTCGTAACTGATTACCCGTGCCTTTCCATCCAGTTCCAGCGCACAGGAGCCAAGATGGTTGTGGAGATTGTAGCGTGTAAGCATGACACCCACCCTGTCGGAGGGATCGGGAAGCGGATCGTTGTTCAGCCTTACACGCTCCACCATGACAAAGCGATCTCCCCCATCCTTCAGGCTCAGGGATTCGCGTTCAAAGTCGGGGGTGTCGGACCGGTAGGTTCTGTAAGTCTCATAATCTCCGATATAGATACGTTCCTCCTTTTTCGTCGGGGATACCCCGGGAACGGCGGCATTTTCCGTAATTTTCCTGATGCGCTGTCCCTTTCCGTCGTACTGGTAGTAGGTCGTTTCGGCAATATTTGCCCCAGTGCACCTTTGCCGCGAGGTCATCGCCACCTCATCCCTGAAATTCCAGCCGATCATTGAAAGATGTGGCAGCTCCTCAAGGAAGCCGTGTTTTTCATGGTGCCTGTAGCCGGTGTAGTTCGCCGGGTTGCCAATATCCCCCACCACCGTTTTTTTCAGCCGGTTATTCCCGGGTTCGTATTCATAATTCCGCGTCCAGTTCCCGCCTGCCGCAATGTGACGCATCTGCAGGATATTGCCTGCCGCGTCGTACCGGTATTTCTGGGTATAGTTCCTTACCGACATCGGGTCACCGGGGTTGAACTGCATCATGAACGGGGCATCGTTCCAGTTATCACACTCCCCGAAGTCCGGGGCAACGCTGTTTTCCCTGCCGGTGGCCTTAGCCAGGCGGTAGAGTGCATCATAGGTAAATTCTGAGACTCCGTCAATTTTCTTGTTGTCGAAAAATACAACCGGGATGTTACGGTCACCTATATGGGTGATGTTCCCAACCGGGTCATAGGTGTAATTCCAGTCCTGCAGCGGATCACCGTTTTTTCTTCCCGCCACCAGCCGATTTAACCTGAAGGTCTCACGATCATAATAAAACCGGGCTGATACATCATTCCCGTACAAAATTTCAGTGCGTTGCCCCTTTTGGTCATAATCGATCATTTTAATATAGTAAACCGCCTCCCCGTTTCCGGGGTGCATGATCGTTTCGGCGGCCAGCATCCCGGTTTCATCATAGTATGGGGTTATGATGCTGCCATCGGGGGCAACCTGCCTTGTTATCCTGCCCATGGCGTCGATTGCCGTAACAACATCAAATGAACCGGCTTCAAGATCATCCGGGAAACCGTCCTCAGTCCAGTCGGGAACATCCCTGTAATTTTTAAAAAGCCGCCTGGAGCTTTTCAAGGTTTGCCCATGGAAATCATAGGCAGCCGAACTGATCATCCCGCCCGTATCAAAATGGTGAACCGGCTTTCCAAGGATATTCCGCTCCTGTAATTCAGCTTCGTTGCTCCTGCCGGGCAACAGCAGATTCTCACCGTAAATTGTCCTGTCGAATATGTGAAACAGGGCATTGGCGCCCTCGCCGCCGGCAACCCTGCTGTATACCGGCCGGTGCATCCTGTCGTAAAAATACTGAAAGCTGTGGTTGCGTTCATCCCAGGTACGCAGCCGGTTCCCCAGTATATCCGGGAGGAGCCAGCGCTGACCGGCATCCATGCTTTTTTGCCAGACCTTGTTCCCAAGCATGTCATATTTGTATTGCATCACCGTGTTGCCCTTCGGCCCTGCTTCTCCAGTATCGCGGGCATCCGTCACACTGCGAAGGTTCCCTTCCGCATCCACGACTGTGATTGTGTGGTAGTATTCATCCTCACCGGTTTCTACATCCCGGTTATGGCAGATGGATAAAACCGGCCGGCCCAGTGTGTCGAAATGCAGGACAGTGGGGGTGCAGGTGTGCATACCGGCCTTTTCGGCTGCGTTTTGCTCCCTGGCCGGATCTTTCCCTTCAGCCCTCAACAAGTCATCGGCCAGCCTTTTAATCCGCCTGTTGTACCAGGCTGAGTCTTTGACTGTGTCGTTGGCGTCGGAGACCGTCTGTTTCCAGGAGTCAAATTCGTTTTTTAAAAAGGTCCCGTCGGGCATTTCGGTTTTTACAAGTCTCCCCGGTGCGTCATAATGCATAACCGGGGTAACGCCGGTTTCGACCAGCTCACCGGCGGTTTCGTACTGGTGGCTTACCGAAAAAAACGGTTCATATTGTTTGACGGCCCGGCCCTTGTTATTCAGCACCGTCCGTCCGTTCCCGATCCACCGGAGTTGCACGGGAGCAAGGCGGGATGTGTCTGTTTCCGAAACGGTAATGGTGTCATCAGCCCCGACAATCACATTTTTTGCCACACCCGGTTTGGCCTGCACCTTTTTCATCACCACCTGTCCCGATCCGTTCGAGTATTCGAAAGCCAGCTGAACGGGTGAATCAATATTCATGCGGTAATGTTCTTCCCGCATGATGGATGCCGTCACGACCGGCTTACCCGAGTTTCTGTAGCGGTCAAAATCATATACGTAACGCGTGGTGGCATGCTGCAGCAATTGTTTCCCGGAGGCCGACATGCTTACGGAATCGGTCACCCCGCAGGAGGTGGCGGGGAGGTTGAAAAAATCATTGACAAGGGCCGCTTCATCTGCGTCAGTAAAATCATGGATGCCCGCCAGGTCGTCGGCTTCGTTACCTTTCCCGGAGACTGCCGTGGCCTTTACCAGCCCCAGTTCGTCGGTTATGGTTTCCGACAGGTTCCCGTTGATATCTTTCATCCTCCTGGCCGAGAGCGTTCTGAAATCAAATTTATCGACCTTCGTTTTATTACCAAAGGCATCCTCGGTCTCTTTGATAAATAAAAAACAGGAGTCGTCATATTTCACCCTTGTGACGGTTTCGTAAGGATCAATAAAGGCAACCGGGAGGTAAAACCTGTTCCGGGCGTCTGCGGCTGTTTCGCCCTCTTCAACGAAGATCTCCCTGCCCGACGGAACCCACCAATTCTCGTCCTCCATGTTGTTCCCATCTTTCCCGTGGATGAATTTCCCCTCCGACATTGCCTGGCTGTCGACTTTGTCGCCGAAAATATCAGTGAGCAGCCCCGGCGAATAGGCAAGCTGGTAGCTTTCATGCGGGATGGCCAGAGATTCCAGCCGGTGCAGGGGCAGGGCCTCCGTCAAACCGTTCCTGTAATAGGTGTTCCTTACATGTTCTATCAGCCTTTTACCTGCCCTCCCCGGCAGGAGCGGTTTTTCCGTTTCATGGTAAAGGGCCGTGGAGGATTTGGTCTCCGACAGGATCTCTTCAAAATCGGCAGGAGCATAAAGCGGGTTTGTTTTTAAAACACCCCTGAGCTCAAAAGTTTCAGTTTCAGAGGGCAGTCTCAGCCGGTATGCGCCCTCATCAACGGCATCATTGGTAAAGCGGTTCCTGGTATAGCTGATGATCGTCCTGCCCTGTTCCTGCCGGGTTTCAGCCGGGAGCAATTCACCGGGGTTCAGTCTCGGGTAAACGATTGATGCCGATTCAACCACATTGCCAATATCATCCAGTTTTATGCAGATCCGGTGAGCAATTCTCGGGTCGCCGGGGTCTCTTTCATAACTGTAGGTGATGGCCTCACTTTCTTTCACGATAAATATTGCATTCCGGTTGCTGCCCCTGGGCTGAAGCAATTCGATGATACAGTTTTGCGCCGAAACCGAATAGGGGGTCAGTTCTCTTTTAACCTGCTCCGGTGTCGCCCCTTCCGACGGGGCATCCAGGGCGAAAACCTCCGAACGCAGGGTCATCCCCTTGCAGGCCCTCAGCGCTTCGCGCCATTCCTCTGTGGAGAGATTCGCAACCACGAATGGGTCAAGCCACGGTGCTGAAGTGATGGTGGCATCGGGCAGGGCGTTTTCATAATGTGTAATATCAAAACCCCTGCGCCTCATCTCTTCATACCAGTACTCGCCGGTATAATTGCGGAGTATCTTTTCACGGCCAAGAAAAGCCCCGGTATGCGACCATGTTTTGGTGACAACCGGCTCCTGGTGCAACTCCCTTTCGACAATATTGGTTGCATCCCCCCTGATCCAGTGCTCAAAATGCTCGCTGTCGGTTTGCTCCACCATGCCAAAGCCCCTGAATTCGAGCTCTGCATGATCATAATAACCATGATGATATTTGTACGAGGTGACAAACCGGGTGCCTGAAACCCGGTCCCATGCCTCAACTTGTGAAACACAGTGTACCGGAAAATGCAGTTTGGTTATCCAGGGATGGCCTGCAAGCCTGTCCTCCAGGTAAAACCGGGTTGACGGTGTATATTCGAAGAACACCTCGCTTCCAAGGTTGTTTTTGTATGAAACCATGAGGTTCGGTTTCCGGCTGTTCATCAGGTCGATGTACCGTATCGGGAAAGATTTCTCATTGGGAAGGCTGCCCGACCAGACAATACAGGCAACTCCGCTGCCTAACAGATCATCAACCGTTACCCTGGCTTCGTTGTTTATTTCCGGGAAAGCCTCCATGCAAAAGGGGGTCGGGGTGAAACGGTTGCCGCCCAGGTTCATCCAGCAGGAAAATTGGTTTTTCCCCAGGTAGATGAGGTCGGCGGTGCCTGATCCGTCAATATCGGCCAGTCTCAGGAAGGCGGGATTAAATGAACCGGGATGGTCGAACAGGGGAGCATTGTCCATGGCTATTTTGCTGCCGAACCTGCCAAACCCCAGGTTCGGCCAGTAACACACCTCCCCGTTCCTGATACGGACGATATCGGTCAGCCCGTCGCCCGACATATCAGCCAGGAAAATGGTCTGGGTATCATCGGCGAAAACAACCGCCGGGCCTGCCTCTTCATCAAAGGGCCTTGGTGTTTGCATGGGTTTTGAAAAACCATCCCGTCCGCGGGAGGGGTACCAGGTAAAACCGTTGTCACCTGAGATGAGCGCCTCCGCCACGCCATCCCCGTTCAGGTCAACCATCCGCGTATTTGAATCCCCGAAATTGATGTTGGGCAGGTTTTTAAAATTCGTGAATCCCTGCCACTCGCCGGTTTCGTTCAATTCAAAGTATCCCCTGGGTTCGTTGTCGAGGCTTACCAGTTGTTTTATGCCGTCCCCGTCAAGGTCGGCCAGGTGAAGACGGTCGCCCAGCCCGGAAAAGGAGGGCTTGGGTGAAACCGGCCGTGCCTGTCCGAATTTCCCGTTTCCGAGGTTATCCTTGTAATACCAGCCATTGCCCTGCTCGGTCAGGATGCCTGGCAGCCCTTCATTAAAGAGGTCTGTCAGCTGAAAAAGTTTCTCATCAAGCCCGGCCGGGGCATGGATGACATCCTCCGCTGAAATCGATTTCACCTCCCTGCTCCATTCGGGTTCGCGGTACTCAAACTCAAGGGGGGGAAGACTTTTACTGGTGCAGCTGCCGCCTGCCTGTTTTATATATCCAAAGGCAGTGATTGATTTCAGGAAGGCAAAACCCTTCTGGGGGGAGGTGTCGTAATCAAAATTTATGGAGCTTACCAGCCCCTCATATTCGCCGATCGCACTGAAATGGTGAAGGAAAAAAATTCTTTTGCAGAGCCTGGTAGTCCTGATCTCAAATCCTGCTTTATATTCCGAAAAGGGATCGTCCCTGAAATCCCATTCTTTAACCTTCTCATATGAGGCTCCAGTGTCATATTCACCATAATCGAAAATGACTGAAAACAGGTAATCGTCATCAGGAGGGAAGGGCATGCCGGGACCTGGGCAGGGGTTTTTGTTGCCATACAGGATCCTCTCCGGATAAAGGTTGACATAGCCGATATTCCCGTTTACCAAACGGTTCCTGTTGTGCAAAAGGGAGGTGTCGAGACCCTGCGCATCTTCGTTCTTATAGATGTAGTGTGAACAGTTGCCCTTATCATCAAAAACAAATTCGGGCAGCCACTCAAAAATCCTTCCGCCATCGCGGGGGTCGGCAATCCTTGAACCGGGCGTCCATCCCAGCAGGGTCGTCACATTTTCACCGGTGGTTACCTTCCATTTAGTTTCACCGGTTGCATGGCCGGTCCAACGTTCGATCCGGGCAAACAACCCTTCAATTCTCGGCCTGTAACAGCGGATTGTGAACAACCCGTCGGGCGACTCCTTTTCCTTCAGCAGGTAGTTCCCGTCCTGGTCTTTCCGGAATCGCTCCTTACCGTCATTCACCTCCTTTTCAAATTCGGCCACCAGGTCATCTGATTCCGAAAACAGGAAGGTGTCCGATTCAACGGCATCGCAATACTGCGGAAGCCCCTGGTCGGTTTTTCGTCTGATGGATGCGGATCCCAATCTCCATCCAAGTCCGAAAATCCCATTGCCGAACCCGGAATTGTATGACAGCGAAAGCGCGGGTGAAGCCCCCCTTGCCCTGGAGAAGGGAAGCGGGATGGAGAATGATGCGGTACCGTTCACGGCATTAACGGAGAATTTTTCATCAATCCCCCGTATGGCACCGCCTCCTTTTGGCAGGGAGATGGATGGAATTTCAATGGCCACTGACTTTGTCTTTCCCCCGTCAGTCTGAAGCAGATTCGGGGAATCCGGATTTCCTGGCTGATCTTTCATCCTGTGTGTAATTGTAATGTTATTAACAACAATTAGCGCGATCAGAAGATGATTTAGCGTAAATCAGGAGCGGCAAATATGAGGAACATTGCCGTAACAAGTCCTTTTACATATATTTTTCCGGAACCGCAATAAGGCAGCTATTTTGCAGAGAAAGAGCCGAGTATAAAATATAGAAGTTTTTTCAGGCTTGCCTGCTTGAGGTAATCTTTCCCAATTTTCCTCTAAAAAACATCTTAATTCTGATAAAGTTAAGCATAACTTTAAATAAACAAATAAATTTTGAAGTTTTTTTTCACCCTTCTGATTTTCCCAGAAGAAATGATGCTTTACAAATGGGATTGACAACCTGACAATCAGGCGAATTGTTAACTTTGTATTTGTTTCAACCCGTTCCATATTCATCCTGCCGGGGAATGCCCATGCCTGGCAACGGGAAAGGACCAAAGAAAATAAATCTCTGTATCATGAAAACGTATCGTTATTCCGTCAGTATTCTGGCAGCAAAAGAGAAGGTTTGGAAAGTCCTGTGGGATGATGCTACATACCGGGTCTGGGCTGCCGCCTTCCATGAAGGAACCCGTGCCGTGTCGGACTGGAAAACAGGCAGCAGGATCATTTTTGCGGATGAAAACGGGAACGGGGCTTTCGCTGAAATTTCCCGGAACACCCCGTGTGAGATCATGTCATTCAGGCACCTGGGATGGACCGGTAACTGGGAGGAGCTGCCTGCCGGGATGGAATTCAATATCGGTGGCAAACTTGTAAAATGGACGGCCAGCGATGAGCATTATATACTCACATCAAAGGAGGACATAACGACCCTGACAGTTGAAATGACGGGCGATTTCGGGGATTGGGAGGGGAACCTGAACGACACCTACCCCAAAGCCCTTGAGAAGGTAAAAGAGTTGTCTGAAAAGCGGTATTGATTACGATCTTTTTTTATTGCATATTGCAGATCATTGCAGGCGAAATCGGGTGGGGCGGAACCTGGAAAGTGGTCCGGAAAAAAACACAATCGCATGAAAACAACAACTAAACTTTACCTGATCCTGATTGTCCTGGTGGGTGGTTTTATTACGCTTCTGGTTATCCTGGGTTTAAGCAAGCAATATAGTCATAACCTGTTGCATGAGTCCATTGAAAAAAATGACGACATGCTCTTTTCTCATATTCTGCAGCTGAATGAGGAAAAGATCAACAACCCGCTGATGGATAACTCCACCTGGGATGCAACAATCAAATACATTGAAAATCCCCGGAGAGCCTTCGAAAAAGAGTGTCTTAACACACTGCTCTCTACATTCTCGATCAACCACATATGGGTTTTTGGTCTCAGGGGAGAAAAAATATATTATGTCAATGATACAACAAGCCGTGATATTGGCGATTGTTTTTCCCCTGAAGACATATTGAATTTCCTGACTGTCCAGCATCCCCAGTGTCATTTCTTTTACCAGAAAGCAAACCGGCTGTTTGAGATTTTCGGCTCAACCGTCACCTCCACCTTCGACGTTAACCACAAGGAGAATCCCCGCGGCTACCTGCTTTTTGCCAAAACATGGGATTCTGCATTTGTTGAAAAACTATCGGCTTTCAGCGGCTCAAAAATCTCAGTTGAAACCCCGGAAAACAGCTCATTGATGGAGGAAAGGCATGGGAGCACCATTCATTATTACAACTTAAAGGATTTCAGGGGTGTACCGCTGGGGAGAATCAAAGTTGAAAACGAGATATATTTTCAGTCGAAATGGGATAACGAATTTTTTCTGACAATCATATTAAGTGTTTTTATTGGCATTCTCAGCATCATTATCATCGGATTCTTATTGCGTGCCTGGATTTCAAAACCCCTGACTGCAATGATCCAGGCACTGGATGAAGGGACAGAAGCGCCCGTCATCCCGATGGTTAACAAATCCGGTGAGTTTGGAAAGATCGCCAAACTTATCATCAGTACATTCAAACTTAAGGATGAGATCAGGGTCAGTGAGGAAAAGTTCAGGTTGTTGTCGGAAAACATGATCGATGTAATCTGGACCATGGACCTGACAGGCAGGCTGATCTATGTAAGCCCGTCGGTATTGCCGCTGCTGGGATTCACTCCTGGGGAGCTGATGGCGCTCACATTTGACGAGATGTTCACGACCGACTCGGCCGGGATTGTGAACAGGACCTTTACACAGATTTCCGAGCTGGTTCGTTCGGGTGAGCCCATTGAGAACCAGAGGAAGATCCTTGAACACAATTGCAGGGACGGGTCGAAAAAATGGGTTGAAATCTCGATCCAGGGGGTCTATGATAAAGAACATCAGTTTATGTTCATCCTGGGTGTAACGCGTGACGTAACGGAGCGAAAGCTTATCCAGGAAGACCTTCGCCTGAGTGAAAACCGCTTCAGGCAGATCGCCGAATCCTCCTCCGATTTTATTTGGGACACCGATATAAATGGTTTGTTTACCTACTGCAGTGATAAGGTCGAGGATATTCTCGGGTACTCATCGGAAGAGGTGGTTGGCAAAAAGCACTTTTATGATTTCTTTTCTCCCGGGATTCTCGAGGAATACAAGGCCTCTGCATTTACAATATTTGAACGGAAAGAACCTTTCAGGAATTTCGTCAATCCCAATATCCATAAAAACGGGAAAACCGTTATCCTGGAGACAAGTGCTTCTCCGGTATTCAACGAAAAAGGCGAGATGGTTGGTTACCGGGGAACTGACAAAGACATCACGATAGGACACAATGCACTGCTTGCACTTGAATCAAATGAAAAAACACTGAGTGCGATCACCTCTTCCGTACGGGATGGGATCGTTATGTTTGACAGCGGGGGGAGCGTCTCCTTCTGGAACAATTCAGCAACTGCGATCCTGGGTTACACGAAGGAGGAGATTACCGGGAAAAACTTCCGTGATATGATTGTTCCCCTTGGATTCATGCAACAATACAGGACCGCCTTGACAGGGCTGTTTGAAACCGGGAATGAAAATGAAAACGGGAACACACTTGAACTTCCTGCCATTCATAAAAACCGGCAGGAGATCCCGGTTGAGCTTTTACTCTCATCCGTCAAACTGAATGAGAACTGGTTTGCGGTGGGGGTTCTTCGTGACATTTCGGAACGGAAAAACACCGAGCGGATTCTCCGGGAGAGTGAAGAGAAGTACAAGACAGTTTTCAATACAAGCCCGGATGCTGTAACGCTTACAAAGTCAGATGGTACCTATATTGACGCAAATGAGGGGTTCGAGAAAATTTCCGGCTATTCGAAGGAAGATGTGGTGGGGAGGTCGGCCAATGAAATAAAAATATGGGTGCAGGATGAATGCCGGAGAACTATTGCTGACCTTCTCAGCGAAAATGAAATGATCGACAATCTGGAATCTGAATTGTTGTGTAAAAACGGCACCACCCTGCCGGTAGTGATTTCAGGGTCAAAAATCCTGGTAAACGACGAGGATTACATCCTGCTGATTACCAGGGATATCAGCCAGAGAAGAAAATTCGAGCGGGATCTGCGTGAGGCAAAGGAAAAAGCCGAAGAATCAAGCCGGTTGAAATCATCGCTGCTGATGAATATGAGTCATGAACTTCGTACCCCGTTGAATGGCATCCTTGGCTTTGCAGGGCTGCTCGGCAATGACCTGACGGATCCTGAGCAGATATCGATGGCTGAAGTCATTACAACCTCGGGCAACCGTTTGATGACCACACTCAACTCCATTATGGATCTTGCACAAATTGAGGCAAACCAGACAATCGTCAGGCTCGCTGACATGGATATCGGTGAAATTGCCAGGGAGTTTGTAAAGCATAACCGGCCTGGTTTTGAAAGAAAGCGAATTCAATTCATCGATAACATCAACACCGGCGTCTGGGCCAGGATTGATGAACGGCTTTTTATTAATATTGTTTTTCATCTGCTCGACAATTCCGTCAAATATACAGAGGAGGGCTTCATATCTCTTACAGTTAAGACGGAAACCAGGAACAACAATTCCTTTGCGATACTTAAGGTCACCGACACAGGCATCGGAATTTCAGATGAGCAGCTTGGATTTATCTTTGATGCTTTCAGGCAGGGGAAAGAGGGGTTGGGCAGAAGCCATGAGGGGGCCGGACTTGGGTTGACCCTTTGCCTGAAGTTCACATCCCTGATGGATGGGAAAATCGAGGTTGAAAGCAAAATCGGGATCGGTTCAACTTTTACGGTCTTTTTCCCCCAGCCACCCGGCGAACCAAATGCCCGGGAGACCCCTTCTCCCCGGTTCGAAGAGCTTATCAGGGCCCTTGGTTCTGAAAAACCGCGGGTGCTGATTGTTGAGGATAACGAGACCAATTCAGATTTGATGGCTATTTATCTGAAGGATAATTTTATTACAGATGTTGCATACAGCGGGATCCAGGCAGCGAAGATGGCCTATCTGAACAACTATGACCTTATTTTAATGGATATCAATCTCGGGCAGGGAATGGATGGCATTGAAACCAGCAGGGAGATAAAGAAGATTGACCGTTACCTGGCAGTCCCGGTGATTGCAGTAACAGGGTATTCGTCTGACATTGAGAAGCAGAAAATTATGAGCCAGGGATTCGATGATTTTCTTTTAAAACCATTTGATAAGGCCGGATTGATATCTGTCATCATAAAAACGTTGAAAATCATACCCGCTCGTTAGATTCGCATTAAACGACCAAACGCATGACTAACCAGGACTACGACTGCACCCAACCTGAGCCATCATTGCAGGAACTCATGGTGGCCTACACATCACTGAAAGAATCTTTCGCCTGCGAACTCGCCGACCGCAAGCGGGCTGAAAGCGAGCTGCGCCAGCAAAAACAAATTTCCCAGCTCGTGTTGGAATATTCTTCCGACATCCTGGTATTCCTGGATAAGGATGGGTACCAGCGGTATATAAGTCCTTCGGCTGAAACAATAACAGGGTATTCCCTGGAAGAGCTTAAAAAATCCTTTACGGAGGTTATACATCCTGATGATGTGGAAAGGGTTAAACTCGTTTTTAATGACCTTTTAATCCATCCCGAAAGGATCTTGAAGGGGGAATACCGTCATCTTCACAAACAGGGAGGATTCCGGTATTTTGAGGCAATTGGCCGCAATTACCTTAACGATCCGAACCTGGAGGGGCTGGTGGTCAATATTCGCGATATAACGGAACGGAAACTGGCCGAGGTTGCACTAATTCAAAGTGAAGAGAAGTACCGCACGATATACGAAAACATACAGGATGTTTTTTATCAGGTGGATATGAATGGCATGATCGTCGATATAAGCCCCTCGGTCCGGTATTTTTCGGAATTCAACCGGGATGAAATAATCGGGACCCCTGCCGAAAACCTATATGGCAACCTGTTTGACAGGAAAATATTTCTTGAAACCATCGCGCAAAAAGGCGAGGTTCGGGATTATGAACTGATGATTAAGTCAAAAAACGGAACTGTAAAGCATGTGTCGGTCAATGCAAAAATAATCCGTGATGCAAATGGCAACCATCATCATACGGATGGGTTAATAAGGGATATCACCGATCGTAGATTGGCAGAGCAGGTCCTGAACGAGACCCTGTCGGAACTTAAGAAAAGCCAGGAAATCGCACAGTTAGGGAACTGGAAGGCGGAATTTGGTTCTGAATTGTTCACCGGATCTGAAGAATGTTGCCGCATATTCGGATTTCCTGCAAATTATCAGGCAGGGTTTAAAGAGGTTTTAGACTGTGTTCATCCTGACGACCGCGAAAGAATGCGGGGGGAATTCAGAAATTTAATGGAAACAGGAGTACAGTTCAAAACCGAGTTCAGGATTAACAGGGCCGTTACCGGGGAGGCCAGGACCATATTGACAGTTGGAGAAATCCAGTACGATTCGCAGGGTACCCCCTATGCAATGTTCGGAACAAACCAGGACATCACCGAGCGCAAACTAGCCCAGGAGGAGTTGCACCTGAAATCACTGGTTATGGACCAGATCAAAGATCGCGTTACGATAACCGACCTGAATGGAAAGATCACATATGTAAACCAGGCACAGATAGAGATCCCGGGTTATTCAAGAGAGGAACTCCTGGAATCGGATTTTGATATTTTCGGCGATGATGCGAACCACCAGGTTACGCAGCAGGAGATATACCGGCAGACTTTACAGCAGGGATTCTGGCGGGGTGAAGTGACAAACTTTACAAGATCGGGTAAGAAAAGTCTCCTGGATGTCCGTACCCAGGTTGTTAAAAATTCAAAGGGTGAGCCCATTGCCTTAAGCGGTATTGCAACGGACATCAGCAAACAGAAGATGCTGGAAAACGAATTGATCAAGGCAAAAGAAAAAGCGGAAGAAAGCGACCGCCTGAAATCCTCGTTCCTGGCCAACATGAGCCACGAAATCAGAACCCCCATGAACGGCATACTGGGTTTTGCCCAACTGCTGAAGGAACCGAAGCTGACCGGGGAGGAGCAGCAGGAGTACATCAATATCATCGTGAAAAGCGGCAACCGGATGCTGAACATCATCAACGACATTATCGACATATCAAAAATCGAGGCCGGGCAGATGGATGTTTCAATTTCAGAGACAAACATCAATAAACAGATCGATTTTGTTTATGCCTTCTTCAGGCCTGAAGCCGAGCAGAAGGGACTCCGCTTTGTCACTTTAAAAAGCCTGCAGGAAAACGAAGCCAGGATCAATACAGACCGGGAGAAATTTTATGCGATTCTCTCCAATCTTGTCAAAAACGCCATCAAATACAGCATTTCAGGCTCCATTGAATTCGGGTACATTAAAAAAGGAGACTTTCTGGAATTTTTTGTCAAGGATACCGGTATCGGAATTGAAAAGGAAAAGCAGGATGCCATCTTTGAGCGCTTCATCCAGGCGGATATTGAAAATAAACATGCTTATGAAGGAGCGGGCCTGGGTTTGTCAATCGCCAGGGCCTATGTAGAACTTCTTGGCGGAAAAATCAGGGTGGAGAGTGAACCCGGGAAGGGCTCTGTATTTTATTTCACATTAAGTTACCCTCCGCCTTCCGCCGGTGACCTGGATAGCACAGAGGGCTCATTTGCAACCGGGACAAGCAGCCCCGGTAAATTGCTGAAAATTTTAATCGCCGAAGATGATGCGACATCCGACATGTTCCTCACAAAACTGGTCTCAAAGATCAGCCATGAGGTCATTAATGTTAAAACCGGGATCAAGGCTGTTGAAGCCTGCCGTAACAATGCTGATATAGACCTGGTCCTGATGGATATCAGGATGCCCCATATGAACGGGTATGAGGCTGCACGCCAGATTCGGCAGTTTAACAAGGATGTGGTCATCATTGCCCAAACCGCTTACGGACTGGCAGGCGACAGGGAAAAGTCACTCGAAGCAGGATGCAATGATTACATATCAAAGCCTATCGATAGTGTTTTATTTCTGAATAAAATCAAGGGATATTTCATATAGACCCGGATCAAACTGCAGGATTTCCAACGGGTGACTCCGGCGATTTTATTGCTCATTTTACCGCCGGGCTGCAGGTTCCATAATCTGACCACAACCATGTCAGCTAAACCCTGAAACCGGCTTCAGAACGAGCCTGGCAAATAAAAATAAATTCCGTGCAATGTGGGTTGATTTTTTATACTTTTATCCACCCATATGTTACCATGGTCATTCTGCAATCGTTTCTTGGAAGTATTTAACCTCTGACAAATAATTCCGAACCTATGGAAAAACACATTACTCCCTCCGGTCAAACAAACCCAAATTTGCCAGGCAATACAGAGCCGGACCAGGACAAACAGGTTGCCGATTTAAAGTTTACCGACCTCGGCAACCGGCTTCAGGGTACAGATAAAAGAATAGATGACATCAAATGGTTCCTGGGCGGAATCACCACTGTTTTTGGTATAGTATTCAGTGTGCTTGCCCTGATTTTCAACAGCAACTTCAATTCCGAAAAGGAGAGCCTGAGGGAATTCAGGAATGACATGAAGGCCGAACTGGGAAAAACCATTCAGCCTCCCCTGATCGAATTGTTTACCCCCGACGGCAAACCCCTGAACGGGTGCAGCATGCCGGCCGATTTCGAGAAGGATTCCGCAAAATCTGTCAGGGTTACACTTCACTTTATCCTGAAGAATTCGGGCAGCTCCCCATCCCTGAAGATCAATATAAAATGTTATACCACTGAACTGATACCGCTTTCCAATATATCGACCGACGAACCCAACTACAGGTACGAATCCTACATCGATACCCAGCATCTTAATCCGGGAGAACTTCCCGCCCATTATTCGAGTGAATACTATGTATGGACCTATTCCGGGAATGTATTGCCATCGGGGAAATACCCGGTTCTGCTTAAAATTTATTACGGGGTCGACAGGGTGGCCCAGGCTGAATTCAATATTGTTCGATAGTCCCATCCAATAAAACAGCAGAAGCCACCCCTCGCGGGATGACCTCTGCCATGAACCTGTTATATGTGCGTTTCAGTTACAATCCATTTGAGTTCGATACCGGGGTCAGTTCAAAGTGGTAGGTTGTTCCTCCGATGAATACTCCCCTCAGTATGCTGGGAGGGATTCCCCATGCAGTTGGAATTGCCGGGTAGGGAACCATAACGGCAATCCTTGTTCCGCGGAAAGTTCCGGCTTCCCTGAAGGTATAGAGTGATACTCCCGGATGGTAGGCCTGGGCAGGAACAACCTTGCGGCCGTGTTCATCGGTGATGACGATCATGTAATGGGCACAGGCTCCGGGAAAATTGGCTTCAAAGTTCACCTTTACCTCGTAGACGATCTGTTTCTGCATAGTACCTGACCCGGGATCGCTGATCGGGTTTGCATAGAGTGAATTTGCGGCAAAGATCAGCACCAGGCTGATGGCTGAGAGAAAGTTTGCTGTTTTCATGGCTTTTGGTTTTTAAGGTTTGTGTTGTTTGTTTGATGATGTAAAATTACATCGGCGGCCATGGCCGTTTCAAGCGGTGAATCACCCGATTTAACCGGGTTCTTCCACGCGAAGGTGTCACGTTAAAGTATCACATACTCATGCGTATTCTTACGCGGGGATTCACAGGAGACTTTGTGGATAAAGGGAAAACCGGTTCCTTAAAAGCAAGGTGGGACAGTTAAACCAACTTTTTAAATCACTGGCAATATATATCGTAAAACAGATTGGCAGCATCTGCCTGGACTAATGTTGGTGCGCCATCGTCAACTTTTTATAAAAAATAATTCATAAAATTTGCATAACGTCCATTCTTTGATTATATTTGGCATAACCTTAAAGATTAACCCCTTACGCTTCATGTTTTTGATCTAACGACCGTTGTTCCCCGAAATAAATCCATGAACTCATGAACTCAGGTATCATACCAGTCATATGCGACGGTTGTTTCCCTCTCTCTCCTGGTTAAATTCAAACAGGCATTGTTTGTGTTTCCTTCATTAATTTGAATGACATGCAAAAAATTAACCGAACTGTATTTTTTTCTCTTTTGTTTGTTTTATCTATTTCGACAATGGGTCAAATAAACAATTCCAAATGTATTGTAAGCCCAGATGGAAGAGTTTCAATATATTTTGGGAAACTGCATGTTGTTGTGAAAAACAATTATCAAAAAAAGAACCTGTGTGGTGAAATATTTGATGATTTTCGAAAAAATATTTTCCCCTTCCTTGATAATCAAATAAAAATTATCATCAATATTGAAGAGATAAATCATGTTGTCACCTTCAGTAGTGGTATAAATACGATTAAGTTATCTGTAGTCCTAACAGATAAGTATGATGAGATGGCTCGGCAAGTCCTTTCTGAGTTTGGTATGGATATCAGCTTGATCGT
>JBAXFZ010000020.1:0-19768 GCA_037139685.1 Bacteroidota bacterium | reverse complement strand
GTCCTGGCGGGCGCACATGTTACCACGCCCTGTGTAAACTGCCACAACGGGGTTTATAACAATACAACACCTAATACCTGTGTCGGTTGCCACCAGGCCAACTATAACGGCACAACCAATCCAAACCATGCTGCTTCACAGTTCCCCACGACCTGCGCCGATTGCCATACACAAACCGCATGGTCGCCAGCCAACTGGAATCATGACGGTTTGTATTTCCCCATATACTCGGGTAAACACAACGGGAAATGGAACACCTGCGCAGATTGTCATACAAACCCTGCCAACTACGCTGTTTTCACATGTACAACCTCGTGCCACCCGCAGGCCACGATGAACAACAAACACCAGGGTGTCAGCGGTTACAGCTACAACAGCGCGGCATGCTATAACTGCCATCCGCACGGGAGTGCCGGGAAAATGATGGAACGGATCATCAAGCAAAATGATTAACGACAAACGAATGAAACACTTACTTGCTGCAGTGCTGGTCATACTCTGCGGGTCGGCCCTCACGGGGCAGAATCTGTATGAGCCGGGAGAGGGAAAGGTTTCGTATATCACATCCCAGAATGTTTATGTAAAGTTCCAGTCAACCGAAAACATCAAAGCGGGCGACTCGCTCTATATAATCCAGGATGGGAAACTAATACCTGTCATGGTTGTTAAGGATATTTCTTCCATCTCCTGTGCCTGCATGCCGACAGGCAGTCAGAAACTCCTGGTCGGCGACAAAATACTGACCGGGAAAAGCTTTCCTGCAGTGAAAAAAACAGAGGCCTCAACAGAAGTTCCCGGTCAGGTTGTCCCTGCAACCAGGGATACTGTTTCGGTTAAAAAGGCCCCGAATGATAAATTGAAACAAAAAGTCACCGGGAATTTCTCCGTTGCATCCAACCTGGGTTTTTCCAACACCAAGAGTTCCCAGAGAATGCGGTACACCTTCTCGATGGTCGCCCGGAATATCGGCAATTCAAAGCTATCCGCCGATATATACATCTCATTTGCACATCAGCTCAATGCATGGAATGAAATCAAAAGCGATGTGTTCAACGGGCTGAAAATTTACAGCCTCGCATTGAACTATGAATTCAGCAAACATCACTCCATCTGGCTGGGCCGCAGGATCAATCCCCGGATCTCGAATGTCGGGGCCATCGACGGGCTCCAGTATGAGGCAAGGGCAGGAACATTCACCTTCGGGCTGGTTGCCGGGACCCGGCCCGATTACAGGGATTACAGCTTCAATGCCGGTCTTGCCCAGGCTGGTGCCTATATCGGCCACGACCTCGTTACGAAAAACGGCAGCATGCAGACAACCGTTGCCTTTATCCAGCAAACGAACCACGGCCTGACCGACAGGCGCTTTACCTACCTGCAATATACAAATTCGCTCCTGCGCAATCTGTACTTTTTCGGGTCAGTTGAAGTTGACCTGTATCGGAAAACCATGAATGACACTACCCTGCGCAGGGAAATCACCTATAAAGTTGATAACTCGCCGCACCTGTCCAACATGTACCTCTCCCTGCGCTACAGACCCGTAAGGCAGGTGTCGTTTTCGGTTTCCTACAGCGCCAGGCAAAATGTGATCTATTATGAAACCTATAAAACAATCGTGGATAAATTGCTGGAAGCCGCTACAGTCCAGGGATTTACCATACAGGCCAACTATACACCTGTAAAGTGGCTGGTATCGTTCGGTGCAAATGCAGGGTACCGCGACAGTAAAAACGATCCTCGCCCGACTAAGAATTTTTACGGGTACATGACCTTCAGCAGGATCCCCAAAATTAAGGCTGCTGCAACTCTTTCGGTTTCAATCGTGGAAACAGGTTACATGTCGGGCAAAATATACAGTGCAGGTATCTCCCGCGACCTTGTAGCAGGCAAACTGTCGGCCGGCCTCGATTACCGGTATGTCATCTACAAGTTCCATAATAGTGAGACCATGCCTGCCCAGCATATGGGAGAGATGAATTTTAGCTGGCGGATCATGAAAAAACTGTCAATGGGAGTCTATTATGAAGGCACATTTGAGAAGAAATCAATCTTCAACAGGGTTTATTTAAATCTGACGCAGCGGTTTTAAAGACACTCAATGGTTTCCCGGGCACCTTCGATATAACATGCATGTACTTTATTATCAATATATTATACGGATTTTGACAGGTTCCGGAAATTCCATATCTTTGCTGCCTGAAAAAAAAATTGAACACGTAAAAACCACCATCGGATATGAACAGGAGCAAAATAGTCGTCATCATCGTTTTACTGGTATTAGGAGTTTTTTTTATTGTGACCACCTGTTACAGGTTTGGTGAAAAGAAGGCACAAAAAGCATTACCCGCAGGCATGCATGGCGTGGTCATTGAGGAAGCCATCCAGACCTCCAATTATACCTATCTCCGGGTAAAAGAGAACAACACCATGTTCTGGATAGCGGTTGTTAAAACCGACAGCAAAGCGGGCGACTCGGTTTATTACAGGAATGCCTTTGAAATGAAGAATTTTGTCAGCAAGGAACTGGGACGCACCTTCCCGACCGTCTATTTCATCCAGGATCCGACCAGCAAAATGCCTGTCGCTCAAGCTGCTCCAAAGCTGACACCGCAGAAAGTCGAAGTGGTAAAAAAGGCCGGCATTTCGGTCCAGGTGCCAAAGGAGGGGATCACTCTTGCCAGTCTTTATAAGAACCCCGGGGATTATAAGGGAAAAAACGTGATCATCCGCGGCGTCGTGGTAAAATTCAACTCGCAGATCATGAATAAAAACTGGATCCATATCCAGGACGGCACTGAAAGTGCAGGAAAATTTGACCTGACCATCACGACCAAGGACTCTGTTGCAGTTGGAAGCACGGCCACCTTCAAAGGAATAATCGCCCTGGATAAGGATTTCGGATACGGCTATTCCTATGACGTGATCATGGAGCAGGCTACCGCCGGCGATATCGCCAAATAACCCTATTTACCCGTATTTTCAGGTTCATCATTCCTGACTACCTCGATCTTCAGGTTGGCCGCCATGGCAGCGACCGCACCTGCAGCTGCCAGCATCGGTGCCATCAGTGCCCCGATAAGGCCGAAGGTGACAGGGATTTCAAGGTACACCTTGCCGTCTTCATCCTTGATGATCAGCTTTCTGACATTTCCTTCGTGGATGAGTTGCCTGATTTTCTCAACCAGTTCTTCACCCCTGACCCGGAATTCTTCCTTTATGTTGTCCATATTCGGCATGGTTTAACGGCAGCCCCCGTAGCATCTGTTTTAACCAGGTGAAAGCACCGGTTACCTGATAAGCATCTTTACCAGTTTCAGCTTGTTTTTATAGGGGGCATACCTGATAGGGATATCAATAAAATTAGCCTTTTTCATAATGGAGCGGGAGTGGGAGAAGACCTCGAAACTGTATTTCCCGTGGTAATGCCCGATCCCGCTGTTGCCGACACCGCCGAACGGCAGGCGGTCATTGGCAATGTGCATGAGCACCTCGTTGATGCATCCTCCGCCTGAGGTGGTTGTACCCAGCATCTGCTCCTGTTTTTTAGTGTTATCCGAAAAATAGTAAAATGCCAGGGGTTTCGGATGAGAATTCACATAACGGGTCACCTCCGACAGGTCGGTGAACTCCATCACCGGGAGGATCGGTCCGAATATCTCCTCCTGCATGACCGGGTCACCCGGTTTCACAGCATCGAGGATGGTGGGGGCGATGTACCGCGATTCAAGGTCGGTTTCGCCACCTGTGATGACCGTGGCTCCCTTGAGGAACCGGGCCAGCCGCTCGGTTTTGGTAACGGTTGCAATTCTCACATAATCGGGGCTTTCCTTTGGATCTTTACCAAAATATTCCTCTATTTTCTTCTTCATCAGCTCCATCAGCTCTGCTTTCACCGATTGGTGCACAAAAAGGTAGTCGGGGGCGATGCAGGTTTGCCCGGCGTTGATAAATTTACCCCACACAATGCGGCTGGCGGCAACCTTCAGGTTGGCATCATGGTCAACGATGCAGGGACTTTTCCCTCCAAGCTCAAGCGAAACCGGGGTGAGGTTTTTCGCTGCGGCCTCCATCACAACCCTTCCAACCAGCGGACTTCCTGTAAAGAAGATATAATCCCACTCCTGGGCAAGCAAAGCCTGGTTTGCAACCCGTCCCCCTCCAAACAGGGTGATGTACTCGGGGGTGAAAAACTCGGCGATCATCCTGCCCATCACATCAGCCGTATTCGGGGTAAATTCAGAGGCCTTGAGCATGACACAGTTCCCTGCCGAAATGGCGCCGACAAGGGGGTTTATCAGCAGCTGGAAAGGATAGTTCCATGGGGCAATCACCAGCACCAACCCGTAAGGTTCCTTATATATCCGGCTGGTCGACCAGAAATGGATCATCTGGTTGGTAAATACCTTCCTGGGTTTCGCCCACTTTCTCAAATGACGGATATGCTCCCCGATTTCAGTCAGCACCAGCCCGATCTCGGTGGCATAAGCTTCAAATTTCGATTTGTGCAGATCCTTCCATAGCGCCTCATAAAGCCGGTCCTCATATGCCAGGATAGCCCTCTTCAGGGTTTTCAGCTGGGAAATCCTGAAATCAATATCTTTTGTTATCTGCGTGCTGTAAAACGCCCGCTGCTTTTCTGCTGCCAGTTTTACCTGCTCTGTCATGGGATAAATATTAGGTAATTCATTAAATTTATGACCTCTCCCCGACCCTCCCCCGGAGGGGAGGGAGATTCACCATTTCGCATTTCGCATTTCGCATTTCGCTATTTCCTTTCATGTCCCTTAAACCCGCTCATCGACTTGTACACCCCTATCCATCTCCCGGCTACAAGGTCGAACCATCTCACCGGCAGGATCCCCTTTGTAAACGGTAACAGTTTGACCATAAATGGTGCACGCACGAACAGCCTGTTTGATTTTATCGCACGGACAACTTTCGCCGCAAGGATTTCAGGCTTCAGGAGAGGCAGCAATGGATTTACCTTAACCCCCGCAAACATGCCTGTGTCGATGTATGAAGGTGTTACAGTAGTCACCCTTACACCGGTGCGGGCGATTTCCAGCTCCATCCGCATCGACTCCGACCACCCGGCGACTGCCCATTTGCTGGCACAATAGACCGACATCTGCGGGTTCGAAAGTAACCCGGCAGCTGAAGCAATATTTACAACGTGTCCCGATCCCTGCAGCACCATTCCCGGTAAAAATTCAAGGGTTACATGCATCAGGGCGTTGGCATTAACCGCCATCGTTCTGGTCACCTCTTCATGGGTGATGTCCCGGAAATCCCTGTTCCCCGTAATTATCCCCGCATTGTTTATAAGAATGTCAACCACCCCGATTTCGTTTTTAACTCTTTCGGCTGCGGCGATGACCTGCGAAAGGTCCGAAACATCAACTATATACGGATGTACGTTAAAATGCAAGGCCATTAACTCGCGGGTTGTTGTATCCAGCTTCTCCTTGTTGATATCCCATATCACCAGTTGCCTGGCTCCAGCCTGGAGACACATGTCACCCATGAGCCGTCCGATCCCGGCGGCGCCGCCGGTAATCAGAACCGTTGATTCCTTGATTTTTGTCATAGCATGGCTTAATAATGGTGTAATTACATCAAAATTACATCTATTTTCCCTAATTAAAAAATATCTTTCATGCATTGCATCCGGCAAATAAAATGCGTCTCTGCAGAATATTACAGCGGTGCCGGGTCAATACTGACAACCCATTATAATCTGGCCGCAGGCCCAATATAACCTCCCTGGTCAGAAATCGAAGAATTATCGAAGAAAATTCGAGGAAAATTCGAGGAAAATTCGAGGAATGAACGAAGAAATACCGATCTCCATTTCAAACAGCATGCAATGCCATAATTCCGGGGAAACTAAATTGCTGGCAACAGCATTTTATCCTATCTTTGCACAACTTTCTCACGGGCAACCGTTATGCTGAAATCATAAACATGCCCGCTTTCTCCGAAAATAATACTCCGGAGAAAGATTTATTTGGTGATATTAAAAGAATTTCGTAGTTTTGCAGCCCGTTTAAAAGGCCTATAAACATTTAACAGAATCAACACTTACAGCAATGAATTTAGCTCCTGAAGTAAAAAAGAACGCATTTAAAGAACACGGAAAATCGGAATTCGACAGTGGATCGACAGAGGCCCAGGTGGCCCTGTTCACCATGAAAATCCAGCATCTTACCGAACACCTGAAGAAAAACAAGAAAGACATGGTGACTGAGCGTTCGCTTGTAATCATGGTAGGAAAACGCAGGAAATTGCTGGATTACCTGAAAAGCAAAGAGATTCAACGTTATCGTGATATCATCAAAAAGCTCGGTATTCGTAAGTAATTTTTTTTTATTTCTTTATAAATCAAGAAAGAGGCAATGTTATAATTGCCTCTTTTAATATCTGAAAGAAACCAAACACATGAATGGAATAACAAAAACTTTTACCCTTGCCGACGGTCGGGAGATCACCCTCGAAACCGGCAAACTCGCCAAACAGGCCGATGGGTCTGTTGTTGTAAAGATGGGCGACACAATGATTCTTGCTACCGTGGTAGCCATGCAGGAAGCCAAGGAAAACGTTGACTTCATGCCCTTGTCGGTTGAATACCGCGAAAAATATGCCGCAGCAGGCAGGTTCCCCGGTGGTTTTTTCAAGCGCGAGGCACGTCCCTCCGATTATGAAATCCTTATCTCGAGGTTGATTGACAGGGCGCTACGCCCCCTTTTCCCCGACGATTTCCA
The DNA here is from genome assembly GCA_037139685.1 of Bacteroidota bacterium. Lineage (GTDB taxonomy): Bacteria > Bacteroidota > Bacteroidia > Bacteroidales > FEN-979 > CAIVAT01. The sequence continues at coordinate 13,004 of JBAXFZ010000020.1, read as the reverse complement.
CGCCGAAGTCCAGGTTATTGTCACCCTGATCTCGGCCGATAAGAATGTATTGCCCGATGCCCTGGCATGCCTTGCAGCATCAGCAGCACTTGCCGTAAGCGATATCCCCTTCAACGGTCCCATTTCCGAAGTAAGGGTTGCCAGAATCAACGGCCAGTTCGTCATCAATCCCAACATTGATGCAATGGTTGACGCCGACATCGATATCATCGTGGCTGCCTCACTCGACAACATCATGATGGTTGAGGGTGAAATGAAAGAGGTTTCGGAAGATGATATGATTGAAGCCATCCGCATTGCCCACGAAGCCATCAAGGACCAGTGCAATGCCCAGATCGAACTGGCATCAATGATTGAAAAATCGAAAGTAAAACGTACCTACTGCCACGAAACCAACGACCCGGAATTCAAGGAAAAGGTAAAGTCAGCCACCTACCAGAAGGTTTACGATATGGCCTCCAGCGGGAATGCCAACAAGCATGAGCGCAAAAAGATCATCGAAGGAATCAAGGAGGAATTTATTGCAACCCTTACCGACGAAGAAAAAGAGTCGAAGAAAGCGATGATCGGCCGGTATTATCATTCCGTTGAAAAGGAGGCCATCCGCAATGCCACGATGGATAACCGCAAACGGCTCGACGGACGCAAGCTCGACGAGATCCGCCCGATATGGACAGAGATCGATTACCTGCCTGCAGCCCATGGTTCCGCCATCTTCACCCGCGGTGAAACCCAGTCGCTGACTACGGTTACCCTCGGAACAAAGCTTGACCAGCAGGCCATCGACGGCGCCATCATTGAAGGCAAGGTCAATTTTATCCTCCATTACAATTTCCCCTCCTTTGCAACCGGCGAGGTAAAACCAATCCGCAGCACTGGCCGCCGCGAAATCGGTCATGGAAACCTGGCGCTCCGCGCACTAAAGAACATGATCCCCCAGGGAGCCGACAACCTTTACACCATCCGCATTGTTTCCGATATTCTTGAATCAAACGGAAGTTCTTCCATGGCCACTGTCTGCGCAGGTACCATGGCCCTGATGGATGCAGGCGTAAAGATCATCAAACCGGTTTCAGGCATTGCAATGGGACTGATCACCGACAACAAACGCTACGTGGTTTTATCCGACATCCTTGGCGACGAAGATCACCTTGGCGATATGGACTTCAAGGTTTGCGGTACCCGCGACGGTATCACGGCCTGCCAGATGGATATCAAAGTTGATGGTTTGTCGTTCGACATCCTCCGTGAAGCATTGGCCCAGGCCCGCCAGGGACGTATGCACATCCTCGGTGAAATGGCCAAGACAATTACCGAACCCCGTCCCGATTTCAAGCCATTTGTACCCCGTATTTTCCAGATGAAGGTTCCCAAGGAATTCATCGGCGCCATCATTGGCCCGGGCGGCAAGGTTATCCAGGAGATGCAGCGTGAAACAGGCACCACCATTGTTATTGAAGAGGTCGGCGAATTTGGTATCGTCGATATCGTTGCCGACAACATGGAGGCCCGCGACAAGGTCATCGAAAGGATTAAACGTATTGCTTCGGTTGCCGAAGTAGGTGAGATCTATAAAGGCAAAGTGAAAAACATCCAGTCATTCGGAGCTTTTGTCGAAATCCTTCCCAACCAGGATGGTTTGCTGCATATCTCTGAAATCGACTGGAAACGCCTTGAAAAGGTTGAGGATGCTTTGAAGGTTGGTGATGAAATCGAGGTCAAGCTGATCGAAGTTGACCCCAAAACCGGCAAACTTAAACTTTCACGAAAAGCCCTTCTGCCCAAACCTGAGGGTTATGTAGAACGGAAATCGGAACCGCGTCCGGAAGGCCGCTCTGATCACGACCGCGACCGCGACCGCGACCGCGACCGTGGCCATGACCGTGACCGTGACCGTGGCGGCGATCACCGGGGACCTCGCAGGTAATATAATGTAACCTAATGTTGATTTTTACGTTAAATACACCGAAAAGAGGCTTAAACCAAACAGCATTCGCATGAGGCAGTTAAAAATTACGAAACAGGTTACCAACCGTGAAACCGCATCACTGGATAAATACCTCCAGGAAATCGGCAAAGTTGAACTTATCACGGCAGATGAAGAGGTGTCGCTTGCCCAGCGTATCAAGCAGGGCGATATGGCTGCACTCGAAAAGCTGACAAAGGCCAATTTACGTTTCGTGGTTTCTGTATCCAAGCAATACCAGAACCAGGGGTTAAGTCTCCCCGACCTGATCAACGAGGGAAACCTCGGCCTGATCAAGGCGGCCCAGCGGTTTGATGAAACACGTGGTTTCAAATTTATCTCCTACGCGGTATGGTGGATCCGCCAGTCGATCCTCCAGGCCCTGGCCGAACAGTCACGTATCGTGCGACTGCCCCTCAATAAGATCGGATCGATCAACAAGATCAACAAGGCCTATGCCCAGCTGGAACAACAGTACGAGCGCGAACCGAATGCCGGTGAAATAGCCCTGTTGCTTGAAGTTTCGGAAAACGAGGTAAAGGAATCGATGCGGAATTCAGGCCGGCATGTATCGATGGATGCACCGCTGATCCAGGATGAAGACAATACAATGTACGATGTTCTCAGGAGTGAGGAAAACACCACTCCTGACAACGGGCTGCTTTATGAGTCGCTCAAAAAGGAAATTGAACGCGCCGTTTCAACGCTCACACAACGTGAAGCCGATGTGATCCGCCTCTACTTCGGGCTCAATGGCAGTCACCCGATGACCCTGGAGGAGATCGGTGAAAAATTCGACCTCACCCGCGAACGCGTTCGCCAGATAAAGGAGAAGGCGATCCGTCGCCTGAAACACACCTCGAGGAGCAAAATCCTGAAGACATACCTGGGATAACGAAGTTGCGAAATGGCGGATTGCTAAGCAATCACGAACACCCGAAGAAAACAAATGTGATTGCGTGTAAATGGCGAAAACACAAATAACTGCTAGTCGGTTCACTACTTCGTAATTCGTAAATCCCTGGAAACATGTCTCATCTCATCGCCCCCTCCCTTCTCTCCGCCAATTTCCTGAACCTGGAGAAGGATATCGCGATGCTTAATGCCAGCGAGGCCGACTGGCTGCATCTCGATGTGATGGATGGCCTGTTCGTGCCCAACATCTCCTTCGGGTTTCCCATCATTCAGAAAATCAGGGGTGCTACAACCAAAATCCTGGATGTTCACCTCATGATCGTTGATCCTGAAAGGTATCTCGAACGTTTCAGGAAAGCCGGCGCCGACATCATAAGCATTCATGTTGAAGCTTGCAAAAAACCCGTTGATGCACTTGGAACCATCAGGAAACTCGGTGCTAAGGCAGCCATAGTCATCAACCCCGAAACTCCCGTAAGTGCGCTGGAAGGGCTGGTTGAACATGCCGACATGGTTCTGCTCATGTCGGTGCACCCGGGATTTGGCGGACAATCGTTTATTCCCGGGACCATTGAAAAAATTGTCGCTGTAAAGGCGATGATCAGCAAAATCAACCCCGGTGTGCTGATCGAGGTTGATGGCGGCGTTGACCTTCAGAATGCAGGGCTCCTTGTCGGGTCCGGGGTCGATATTTTAGTGGCGGGAAATACAATCTTTGGATCAGATGATCCGATCCTTACCATCCGGCGGCTCAAAACCATCAGCTGATTTTCTCAATATTTTTTTTCTCAGCGGGGCATCACCATTTTTTTTTCTATTTTTACAAAAAAATGACCTTTGGCATGGATTTCAACAGAGCCAGTGACTATATCATTCAGCGTCTGCATTCGGAATTAAGCCCAACCTTATATTACCATAGTCTCGAACATACACTCGATGTTCTTGACGCCACGCGTCGCCTCAATGAAGCAGAACAGACCGATGAGACTTCAAAAATCCTGCTAGAGACAGCCGCACTTTACCATGATGCCGGCATGCTTGTCCAGTATGCCGATCATGAGGCCATGTCGGTAAAACTGGCTAAAGAGGATCTTCCGGGTTTTGGCTACACAAAAGCAGAAATTGACCAGATATCCGAATTGATCATGGTCACAAGGCTGCCGCAGCGTGCGGTTCATCCCTTGGAACAGATCATCTGTGATGCCGACCTTGACTACCTTGGCCGCAATGATTTTCTCATCAATTCATTCCGGCTCCGGTTAGAATGGCAGGTTAACGGAATTAAGAACACCACGCTGGAAGAGTGGTTCGATATCCAGGTAGCATTCCTTGACGATCACCGGTATTTTACCAGGTCTGCCTTCAGTTTAAGAAATGAGTTCAAAATCAAAAACCTTTCAGAAATATTGTCCCTGATAAATCGTTAATAGTAAATCGTAAATTCCCCCACTATGGCACCAGCAACCCCGGTTAAGAAGTACAACAACATCGTCCTCATCCCGACTGATTTTTCGGAAGTATGTAACAATGCCATTTCACATGGAGTAAAACTGGCAATATTCCTTGGATACAAAGTTTGTATCCTGCACATTATCAACAAGGAGACCAAAGCGGAGTTGAAAAAGAAAAATGTCACTGTTGATTATGTTGAAACCCGGTTGAAGGAGTATAAAAAGTACTACTCAAAACGATACAAAGTTGAAATTGACACCATGGCTGTCGAAGGAAATATTTTTTCCACCATCAGCACTGTTATCAAGGATATCAAAGCCAACCTGATGGTGATGGGAACCCATGGAAAAAGCGGTCTTCAGCATGTATTCGGAAGCTATGCCCTGCGGGTGGTGGTAGAGTCGCCTGTACCGGTTGTCGTTGTGCAGAAACGTTCGTTCAAACTGGGATACAATAATATAGTATTCCCGGTGAGCAATGACCTTGAACCACGGCAGGCCGTGCACTGGGCCAAACTGATGGCGAAACTGTTCAATGCCAGAATTCATATTTTCCTCTCCCCCGAGAAAGAAACAGGACGGAAAACCAGTTTAAACATCATCACAAAACAGATCACCGATATCTTCACGGCAGAAAAAATCAACTTTTGCATTAAAACAGCAGAAGCTTCATCCGGGTTTGCCGAGGAGGTCATCTCCTACAGCGTAATAAACCATGCCGACCTGATCCTGATCATGACCCGGCCCAATATCGATGTTGCAGGGTTCAGCCTTGCCTCGTGGGACGAACGTCTTATGTTCAACGACGCCCAGATTCCCGTGATGGGTATAAACCCGGTGGAATACGGGTTCCATTATTTTGAATGGTCGATGCTGGCTTAGCAGGTAGCGAGGTAGCGAAGTAGCGAAATAGCGAAATGGCACGGCGATAAAGAACACCCCTTCCTGTCATTTTCCGCGCCGGAGGCGCGGAAGGACATCAATGCCGGATTGTACAGCAATCACGGAGACCGATAACAATGGACTTGCTGGTTATTAAATGATACAAAATGGATATACTGCAGGTAAAGCAGCGGATTGCAGCATTATCGGACGAAATCAGGAGGCACAACCATAACTATTATGTTCTTTCGAGGCCGGAGATAAGTGATTTCGCTTTTGACATGCTGCTCGAGGAGCTGGTCCGTCTTGAAAAGGCATATCCTGACCTTGCGGAGCCCGGCTCCCCCACGCAACATGTAGGCGGGGGAATTACAAAGGAGTTCAGGCAGGTTGTTCACAAATACCCGATGTTGTCGCTTGGCAACACATACTCCGAGGAGGAGATCCGCGATTTTGAAGAACGTATTCACAAGCTCATCGGCGATGCGGTGGAATATGTGTGCGAACTGAAATTCGACGGCGTAGCAATAGGGCTTACCTACAGGCAGGGCATGCTTGTACAGGCTGTAACCCGTGGAGATGGCATCCAGGGTGATGATGTAACCACGAATGTTAAAACCATTAAAAGCATCCCTCTGAAACTTCACGGTGAGGGATTTCCCGAAGAGTTTGAGATCCGCGGCGAGCTGATTCTGCCACATGCCAGTTTTGCCAAGATGAATGAGCAGAGGCTGGAAGATGGGGAGGAGCCCTTTGCCAACCCGCGCAATGCGGCTTCGGGGAGTATCAAGATGCAGGATTCGGCCGAGGTGGCCAGGCGGCATCTTGATGGTTATTTCTACCACCTTCTCGGCGATGGACTTCAGTTCAGCAGCCATTATGAGAGCCTGGTTGCCGCCAGGTCGTGGGGATTTAAAATTTCGGAATTTGCCGTGCGGTGCAAAACCCTGGAGGAGATATTTGAATACCTGAAAACCTGGGACCATGCCCGTTATGATCTGCCCTATGATATCGACGGCATCGTTATAAAGGTCAATGATATCAGGCAGCAGGAGCTGCTTGGTTTTACGGCGAAGTCGCCGAGGTGGGCCATCTCCTATAAGTTCAAAGCCGAACAGGTGACCACCAGGCTGCTCTCTGTTGTTTTCCAGGTAGGGCGTACAGGAGCCATTACTCCCGTTGCAAACCTTCAGCCCGTTCAGCTTGCCGGAACTGTTGTAAAGCGGGCATCGCTGCACAATGCCGACATCATCGCCCTGCTCGATGTCAGGATCGGCGACATGGTCTTCGTGGAAAAGGGCGGGGAGATCATTCCAAAGATCGTCGGGGTTGACCTCCTTCAGCGCCCGCCAGGCGCAGGGCCACTCTCCTTCATCAGCGTATGCCCCGAATGCGGAACCACGCTGGTGCGTGCCGAAGGTGAGGCAGCATGGTATTGCCCCAATGAAACTGAATGCCCGCCGCAGATCAAGGGAAAACTTGAGCATTTCATCTCCCGAAAAGCAATGAACATCGACAGCCTTGGGGAGGGGAAAATAGAGATGCTCTTCGACAACGGGCTCATCCACCACTGTGCCGACCTGTATGATTTAACATTTGACCGGATGATCGGGCTCGAAAAAACCTATGAACCGGCCGATGAAAAAAAGGAGAGGAAAATCTCCTTCCGTGAGAAAACGGTGAACAACATTCTGAACGGCATTGAGGCATCCAGGAAGGCCGGGTTTGAAAGGGTGCTGTATGCACTGGGGATCCGTTTTGTCGGTGAAACCGTTGCGAAAAAGCTGGCCGCTCATTTTATCTCGGTCGACAAACTCATCGCCGCCAGTTATGAAGAACTCATTGAAGTTGAAGAGATCGGCGACAGGATTGCGCAGAGCATCCTGGCTTGGTTCTCTGAACCGGGGAACCTTGAACTCATCAACCGGCTGAAAGTTGCCGGGATAAATTTCGAGATGGCGGAATCGAAGGTGCCCCTGTTGAGCAACAAGCTTGCAGGGATGACATTTGTCGTGAGCGGCGTCTTTGAGAATTTTTCAAGGGATGAATTGAAAAAGACCATTGAATTGCATGGCGGGAAAAATATCGGCTCAATATCAGCCAAAACGAGCTACCTGCTGGCCGGGGCCAATATGGGACCCGAAAAGCGGAAAAAGGCTGAAAAACTTGGCGTTCCGATTATTTCAGAATCGGATTTCACATTGATGATTCAGTCTGGGTAAAAGGAATAGCGGATCTGGTGCCGTTTATAGTATGTTTTCCTGGGAAATTTTCAGATTTGGAAGATGTTTCCGGATGATTTCCCATAATACAGGAGGATATATGCCAAAATAATCATCTGCCAATACACTCCGGAAAGCATATATTTTTCTCCATTCAACATGGGGATGGCTCACTTTGAAAGATTCAGACAGTCCTCAAACCGCCTCCCCTAAAACGATGAAATACATCTTTGATTTCCGCTAAATAAGTTAAAATTTCCTCCCTGGTTCTCATCTCGCTTTTTATTTACAATTCAATGGTACTAGATTTTGACAGCACGGAAATGATGCCGACAGATATAAGTTAGTGATGGCAGATACTTCGTATCCTCGATAATGCTTTCCACAAAGTTCAATTTCATTTCAGAACAGACAGTTTCCTGATGACTGTCATTCCCGGCGACTGGATCACCAGGAGGTAGAGCCCTGAAGACATGCCCCTCAGATCAATGGTGACCTCACTGGCTAATGTTCGTGCATTTTTTACACTCATCAGCCTCCCCCTGGCGTCATACACCCTGACCGTTGAAGATTCACCGAGGGGTTCATTAAACACAATGTGGGTCAATGAAGTTGCCGGGTTCGGATACACCGTGCATCCCAATCCCTGCCGGGCCGGCAGTTCACCGACTCCGGTAAATGACCCTCCGCCGGGCAATTTATTCGCAATAAAAGCATGCCGGATGGTATCGATCATGTGCATCAGCCTGGTTACCGACGCCAGCGTGTCGGGGCTGGTATAGTCGCGTGCGAACACATAGGCAATATCGAGTTCCTTCATACCGCCCGGGCGGAAGGTGAATGGCCCGACAGAGCCGACTCCGCGGATATCGCCCGGTGCCACCCCGGCGGTGGTGGAGGTCCAGTTTTTCAGCCCGTTTGGCGGCTGGCAGCCGGTTCCCCAGTTTACCGTATCGGATTCGGCAGGGAACATAAACCGGCACCGGGGACCATATCCTCCCGCACCTGTGTGACCGGAACCTCCGTACACCATGTATGTGGAATCAAGCCACATGCCATGCAGGTAATGAAAATACCCTGCGGCATTCGTGGGATCACCATAGTACTCAGGGGTTATCCCGTTATTGGGCAGGATGGAGAAGAAATTGCTTAACCCCATCCGCTCATTATCCGCGATGCCGTCGCCAAAACCGGTGCCATTGACGCTTTCATTACAGAGCTGGTGCCCGGAGCCGTCAACCCTGGGCCTGTCGGCGCCGGCAGGGTCCATCTCCGGCCCGGCCAGGATTGTAATCGATTGGGCAGGAGGATGATCACCATAGGCATAGGCTTGACCGGTTCCGTCAACGGCCCGGCCGTTGTATCCGAAATAACTGCCACGATACACATCGCACCCGATCAGATCATCAAGCATGTATCCAAGGTCGAGGTCGGTAAAAATCCCGAGGCTGGTGTTGTAATAGGTCCGCTGCGACCTGTTGAATATCTTATAGTTCATGAAGATGGTATTCTTAAACGCCGAATCCCCAGGCATATCCCAGCCATAAGCCATCGCGTGAAATTCAGCCTTGAATGAACGGCCTCCTCCCGATTCCTGGTGCGGACCACGGTTTTCATTGAAGATGAAATAAAGGGCCTGGTCACCCCTGATCAGCGGGTAATCACCATCCATTGGGTTATATTTCCCATCCTGGTTGCGGTCGAAGTAGGGTGCCAGCTGGGCGGCCTCGCCGAGATTCACATTCCCGTTGCCCGGCCAGGTGAGAATATCGTGAACGGGCTGGTAACCCGCATCCTGCCAGTGGAGTTTATGATAGTCAATATCCGTTTTTTTCAGGTTCCAGATGTAGTTCCAGAGGGTATCCTGGTATACGGAGTAATTGGCCGAATCCATCACCGGTCCGGCGTAATAGTCGGGTTTGGCCCCGGGAACCGTCACGTTTCCCTGCCTGTACCGTTCCCCGGAAACATAAATGTTACTATCCCGGTCTTTTCCCCCCAGCCAGACGGACCCTGAAAAGATCGTTTTTTTCGAACTTCCCCTGGGAACGATAAAGCCCTTTGTTCCGTTGGGATCAGCGAAAAACAGGGCAAAATTCAGTCCGGAAGCGTTGAACCGGGCATCAATGTTGTTAATTGCCAGGGAATCATAGCTATGGTCATGAATCCTGAAGACAATCCTCGCCGTTGACGTTTTTTGCTGGGTAATATCCACAACCTGGTAGGTCCCTTCCACCCGCCCGCTGTAACCCCACTGGTTCGCAACATAGGTGAACCATCCCTTGTTTTTCCAGGTATTGACCACAAGGCTCCTGGTAAAATTAACACCCCCGTTTATTTTGATGGAATCCCCGGCGGGAATTGTATCATTGGCAAGCAGGTTGACCGTTTTCGGTACCCCGGGTACCAGGTCGATCGTGTCGTTGACCGCTTTCATGGTCTGGGCGGAAAGATGACCGGCCAGGAAAACAAGGAATAAGATGCAAAGGGATCTCATATTATTGGAATTAAATTATAGAATTTGATTAATCACAATTGTACCAGTAACGATCTTTAATCCTATTTCGGCCTTAAAGGACCTCTCCCCTGGCCCTCCCCGGTTATCGCCTCATCGCACGACCGACAACTTCCCCGTTATCATCCATGCCGAAGTCTGAACTACAACCAGGTACAATCCTTCCCGCAGATCACCCAGGTCGAGGACCGTTTCGGTTGTTCCTTTACCGGGCCTCAATGAACGGGCAAGCCTTCCCTGGTCATCAACCAGCCGTATTGTGGCCGGTTCCGGCAATGGGGTATCGAAAACAACGTGAGCCTGAAGATTTGCAGGGTTCGGGTAAAGAGAAAAGGATCCGGCAGTAACAGCCCCCCGTTCCTCCACTTTCGTAAATGACTGTCCATCCGGCAGCCTGTTGGTGACAAAGGCATGCCTGACGATATCGATCATCTGCATCAGTTTGGCGACCGATGCCAGCGTATCGGGACTGGTGTAATCGCGGGCATATACAAAGGCCAGGTCAAGTTCCTTCATCTCGCCTGGGCGGAAGGTAAAGGGGCCGACCGAACCAACTCCCTTTATGTCATCAGGCCTGTCACCTGCAATGCGTTCCGTCCAGTCCTGCTGACCGTTTGGCGCCTGGCAACCCGCACCCCAGTTCAGGGTGTCCGACTCGCCGGGATACATAAGCCTGCAGGCGGGACCATAACCTCCGAAACCGCCGTGGCCGAGTCCGCCATAAATCATCGCGGTCGAATCGGCCCACCTGGACCGTAAAAAATTGTAATAGCTGCGGTAATTTACAGGGTCGTTCATAAAAGGCGTTACTGTATTATACGCGGTTCTTGTCGGGATAAAATTGCTGAGCCCGAGCCTTTCATTACCGGCAATTCCATCGCCAAACCCCGCACCGCTCACACTCCCGTTGCATAGTTGGTGACCGCTTCCATCAACGCGGGGCCGGTCAGCCCCGAGAGAGTCCATCGCGGGCCCTGCAAGGATCGTGACCGACTGCGCCGGCGGGTGCGCCCCGTATCCGTAAGGCTGGCCGGCGCCGTCAACTGCCAGGCCGTTGTACCCGTAATAACTGCTGCGGGCGACATCGCATGCAATATAATCATCCGAAATGTATCCGATATCCAGGTCAGAAAAGGTCCCCACGTATGTATTAAAATAGCTTCGCTGTGAACGGTTGAATATCCTGTAGTTCATGAACAGCGTGTTGTTAAAGGCTGAATCGCCGGGCAAGTCCCAGCCGTAGGCCATGACATGAAACTCTGCCTTCATGGACCTGGGACAGTCCGATTCAAGACGGGGACCCCGGTTATTGTTATAGATGAAATAGAGGGACTGGTCTCCCCTGATGAGCGGGTAATCGCCATCCGCGGGGTTGTATATCCCGTCCTGGTTCCGGTCGGAGAATGGGGCCAGCCGGGGAGCCTGGCCAAGATTTACATTTCCGTTGCCCGGCCAGGTCTGTATATCGTGAATGGGATGATAACCTGCATCCTGCCAGTGAAGTTTATGATAGTCAATATCCGTTTTTTTCAGTTTCCATATATAGTTCCAGAGAGTATCCTGGTAAACCGAATAGTTGGCCGAATCCATCACCGGGCCGGCATAAAAATCGGGGTGAGTTCCGGGTAAGTAGCTGCCTCCCTGCCTGTACCGCTCTCCTGCGAAGTAAACGTTGCTGTCACGGTCTTTTCCCCCGATCCATAATGAGTTGCAAAAAATCGTCTTGAGTCCGCCTCTTTTGGGAACGGTAAACCCCTTCGCCCCGTCTGGATTGGCAAACAATAGTAGAAAATTCAGCCCGGATGCATTAAACCAGGCATCGACATTGTTGACTGTCAGCGAATCGTAGCTGTTGTCGCGGATCCTGCAGACGATCTTCGCGGTGGAGGACTTCTGTGTAACAACATCCGTCACTGTATACTGGCTGGCGGCAATCCCCTGGTAACCCCATTGATTGGCAACATAGGTGAACCAACCCCTGTTTTTCCAGGTTGAAATAACCAGGCTCCTTGTAAAGTTAACGCCCCCGTTGATTGTTACGGAATCCCCGGCAGGGATCGTGTCATTGGCCAGAAGGTATATCGTAACAGGCACCCCGGGAATCATATCGATGGTGTCGTTGACTGTCTTCAGCGTTTGGGCATTCATGGCTCCGGCCAACAATACAAGAATGAAAGTAAATGGTATCTTCATTTTGCATTTTGAATTTTGCATTTTGCATTTTGCATTTTGAATTTATAACACAATCTTCGCAGTTGAACTCCATCCATCCCCGCTGATCTGCAGGATGAAGGTTCCCCCTGGAACGGATTTGATGTTTAACCGTGCCGATTTTGAATCAACGGCCAGGTTTGTAATTATCCTCCCGTCGATGCTGCAAAGAATTATGTTTTTCATCTCCGAACCTGCCGAAATATTAAGGGTTTCATGCGCATCATCCGCAATAATCCTGATATCCCCCGCATTGTTGTGATCATCCGTCGCAAAATTCTTACCTGTCTGCATTACGGTGAAACTGGTGGTGGAAGCAACCGAGGAAAAAACATAAAGCGTGCTGTACCTGGCCAGGTACCCCTGGTTATCCTGCAAGGCACGAACAATGATAGTGTCACTGCCGTTGCCGGTAAGTTTGCTAATTGAGAACCAAGGCGGGATAGTACCCTGGATTGACCAGTCGACACCGGATTGCATGTACAGGGTATCCTGGAACCCTATTGTTTGCCTTAATATTGCCGTGTCGGGAACAACCTTGTTGGGGAAAAGGTCGTTCATCTGCCTTACCCATATGCCTTTTTCTCCAACACCGGCAAAGAGGTTCAGACCGCTTACCATGAATGAATTGATTGTACTGTCGGGAAGGCCCTTGTTCAGGCTTGTCCAGGTATTGCCGCTGTCATCCGAAAGAAGGACCCCGGCTCCTTCGGTTCCGGCAATGACCGAGTTTCCAAAAAAGGCAATTGTATTTGCTGCTATTGATTTGCTGTTGCAGAGGACAGGTATCCAGACTGCAGCCGGAAGGACCAAACGAAAAAGCCCGCCTGGTGTGCCGGCAA
>JBAXFZ010000019.1:0-20146 GCA_037139685.1 Bacteroidota bacterium | reverse complement strand
CCCCCATCCAGCAGCGGTGGAGGGCCCCGGCAACTATTTCAAAGGTAGGATATGTCTGCAGGTCGCGCACATCTGTCAGGGTGGCATTGCAAACAAAACCGGTTGCATTGCGCACGGTAAGGCTTAGTGTTTTGCCGGAAGTGCAATTGTAAACGTTGGTGTAAGCAAAGGAAATCGTGTGGTCGGGGGGACTTGCGCTCAGTGCTCCCGGATCAACAACGCCGGCAGGCAGGGGCAGTCCGTCGATACTGTAAACGCCCCCTGCCGGGAGGCCTCCCTTCAGCCGGAATGGTTTTGCCCCCCTGGTAGTTACAGGGTCGTTGCAGGATTGCAGCGTGACACCCGGGTTCGGGTTAACCGTAATGTTGGTGTATCCTGAGAAATTCCCTGCTCCGCAATTGCTTACAGGCCGGAAGCGGAGGGTGACGATCCCTGAAAACCCGGGGTTGAACGAAACTGATGGCGCCGGATTTGCTCCGCTGATGGTTCCGGCAGCTGAAGGATTTATCTCCCACTCGAAGGAGGTTGCCAATGGGTCGGGGCCCGAAAGGAGGTAGCCCGAATTTTGGGTTCCCTCACAAACAGCAGCGGGTCCGCTTACAGTTCCCGACGGCAGGGGCATGGGGATAACGGGCAGGCTGGCGGAAGCAGAGGCGGGGCATAGGTTCAGATCGGCATAGGTATAGGTTACCTGGTGAATCCCCGCTCCGGATGAAGGATCAAAAAACCCGGTTACGCTGTTGACGCCCGCACCAGAGTATATACCGCCCGGGGGAGTTCCTCCCGATAGGGCAAATGGCTGTGCCGAGATACAGGCAGCAGCAGGTGCTGCAAACTGAACCACGGGCAGTGCATTTACAATGAGTGTTTTGGTCGCTGCATTGGTACAACCGTTAGTATTGGTAAGGGTATAGGTTATCACGTGCGGCCCTGCCCCCGAGGAGGGATCGAAGGTGGCGGTCGGCGGATTTACCCCGGTGCCCGAATAGGTCCCGCCAGGTGGTGACCCCCCTGTCAGGGGAAATGGCGGAGCCGAGATGCAGACCTCGCCCAGGCTGGCGAGCAGGACAACAGGAAGATCGTTAACGGTCAATGTTTTGCTGTCGGTACCGGTACATCCGTTTGCATCCGTAAAGGTGTAGGTGACCATGTACAACCCGGCCCCGGTCGAAGGATCGAAATACCCGGTTGATGAATTAACCCCGGGGCCGGAATAGGTTCCCCCTGCCGGGGTGCCTCCCGTTAGCTGAAAAGGCGGGGCTGAAACACAGACAGCAGGGACAGAGGACAGCTGGACCAACGGAAGGGTGTAAACTGTAAGTGCTTTCGTCGCGAAGTTGGTGCATCCTGCTGCATCGGTGAAGGTGTAGGAGATGGTGTGCACGCCCGCCCCGGTGGAGGGATCGAAATACCCGGTTGAGGAGGTTACCCCGGCGCCTGAATAGATGCCTCCCGCAGGCGTTCCACAGGTTAACAGGAAGGGGGGAGATGAGATGCAGGCTGCATCCTGGCCCGAAAGCTGAACAACCGGGAGCGGGTTGACTGTAAGTGTTTTTACAGCCGTATTGACGCAACTGTTAGCGTTTGAATAGGTGTAGGTGATGGTATGAACCCCTGCGCCTGAAGAGGGATCGAACATGGCTGTCGAAGAATTGACTCCTGTACCTGAATAGATGCCTCCTGCAGGTGTTCCGCAATTTAACAGGAAGGGAGGGTCGGAGATACAGGCTGCATCCTGGCACGATAACTGGACCACAGGAAGCGGGTTGACAGTAAGTGTTTTGAAATCCGAACCTGTACAGTTGCCGGAGTTTATGAAGGTATAGGTGATTGTATAGCTCCCTGCGCCGGTGGATGGATCGAAAAACCCGGTTGATGAATTGACCCCGGCACCCGAATATACGCCGCCGGCAGGTGTTCCTCCTGTCAGCAAAAAGGGAGAATCGGAGAGACAGACCGGGGGTTGGGCCGACAGCTGGACCGATGGTACCTGGTTTACCTCGAGGATCCCTGTGGCATTGTTCGTGCAGCCGAAGGCATCGGTGTAGGCATAGGTGATCATGTGCGGGCCGGTGCCTGACGATGGATCAAAATAGCTGGTTGAAGAGTTGACGCCGGAACCTGAATAAATTCCTCCCGCCGGGGTTCCTCCGGTCAGCAGGAATGGCGGAACCGAAATGCATACCGGGGTCATGGCAGAGAGCTGAACATCGGGAGCCGAGTAAACAGTCAGTATTTTGGAGGCAGCGGAGGTGCACCCGTGAATATCCGTATAGTTGTAGGTAATCAGGTGCGGCCCCGTCCCGGAAGATGGATCAAAATAGCTCGTGGAGGAGTTGACCCCCGGCCCTGAGTAGATTCCTCCTGCCGGTGTGCCGCAGGTCAGCAGGAAGGGAGGGGCGGAGATGCAGGCCCCGTCCTGCCCCGACATCTGGACCACCGGTAGCGCATAAACCATAAGCGACTGGATTGCTGCATTTGTGCAACCGTTCAGGTCGGTATAGGTATATATGATGTTGTGGGGACCGGCACCGGAGGAGGGGGTGAAAATACCGGTTCCGGAATTGACCCCGGTTCCTGAATAGGTGCCGCCTGCCGGGCTTCCCCCGGTCAATGTATAGGGAGGCGCCGAAATGCATACCGCCGCCTGCGGCGCAAGCTGAACAAGGGGGAGGGCGTAAACCGTGAGTGTTTTGGTGGCCGTACCCAGGCAACCGTTTGCATCGGTATAGGAATAGGTAATTACATGCCCTCCTGCACCCGAAGAGGGGGTGAAAATGCCGGTTCCGGAATTGACCCCGGTTCCTGAATAGGTACCGCCTGCAGGTGTTCCCCCGGATAGAGGAAAAGGGGACGCGGAAATACAGACCGATGGCTGGGCTGCAAGCTGAACCGATGGTGCTGCATTGACGGTAAGTGTTTTTGATGTGGTGCCGCTGCAACCGTAGGCATCGGTGTATGAATAGGTAATGAGGTGCGGACCGTTTCCCGAAGCCGGGTCAAAATAACCGGTTGTTGAATTGACCCCGGGCCCTGAATAGGTTCCTCCTGCAGGGCTCCCCCCTGTAAGCGGGTACGGAGATATGTTTGAACAGGTTGATGGCGGCTGAACCAGGGTTACTGACGGGAGGGGATGCGCAGTAACAACAACTGAAGCATTGCCGTGACAGCCGATGTTGTCGGTTACTGTAACGCTGTAATTCCCGCTGGTGCTGACCGTGACCGATTGTGTTGTTGCCCCTGTCGACCACAGGTAGGAGGGAAAAGCAGGGCTGACGCTCAGCGGCTGCGACTGCCCCTGGCAGAAACCGGTGATTCCCGTGATTGTGGGGTTCACAGCCGGGTAATTGCTCAACTGGACCTGGTCGGATAAGATGCATCCGTGGTCATCCACGGTGACTGAATAGCTGCCCGGGCTGGTGACCGTGATGGTCTGAATACCGGTGGCATAGGGGTTTCCGTTAAAATACCAGTTATAGCTTTGACGGTTTGTCCCGGCATCGAATGTGACCGGAGTGCCGGGGCAGACTATCTGGTCGGGGCCAAGGTTTAAACTGGCAAAGTCGGAAAAATAGCCGTAGGAGCATCCCGATTGCCCGGCATCATAAGTATGGATGATCCCCATATGGAATACATCCTGCGAGTTGCTCAGGATATGGGCACCGACAGGCAGGGTGGCGGCCGGGAAGGTTATCTTGGTGTAAACATAGGCGGGATTCGCGGGAACCGTGGTAAACATCGCGGAGGTCACGAGGGCGGGATTCCCGTCGAGGGTAAATGAGCCCTGGGCACCTGCCTTGGTCAGTATGATCATTTCAAAGGTATAGGCGGTTGTACGGGTAAAAGCAACCTGTGTTGATCCTGTACATCCGATGGCAGGCAACAGGGCCGTGCCTGTTTCGCACCCGTAACCGGTCAGATGCAACAGGTAAACCGGATTATCGGTTTGAACATACGAACATAAATTGCTGGTCGTCATGTTAAAATGATAGGTATTCCCGGTATTGATGAGGGCCGTCATTGTCCCGTTAATGCTGATATGGGTGTTGTCGGCTGTTGCCGTGACGAACACCCAGTCGTTTATCGCACTGCTGGTGCTTCCCCTGACAACGATATACTGGTTGCCGATGATATTCTCCGGAACAATCTGATCCCCGGTCAGGTCATAGCAGTCGAGCCCTGTATAACGGTCGGAATCGTCTTTAACAGTAATGGCAACGGGATTGTCGGAGGTGACCACCGAACCCATCAGGTGGTCGGTGCCAAGTTGCCCGGTTGCCTGGGCGCTGTATACCTGGCCTTTGTTCAGGACGACTGTAAATTGTACTCCCCCGGTATGCCCCACAATCGATTTTCTCGGGGTGATAGTGACCGTGGTGTTATCCTCGGTCGCTATGATATCAAACGAATTCCAGGCCTTTGGATTCAGGGAGGGTTCGTTGTATAACACATCCTGTGAGGGAATGTAAAAAGATGTGCCCAGTGCATTGTTGCCTTTCAGGATGAAAATTTCCGGATTTACTGTATTGGCCACCTCGTAATAGGCAGTTATGGGAACTCCTGAATGAATATACAGCCCGAAATTCAGCGCAGTGTTGGCAGGCTTGCATTCAACCTGTTCCTTGTAGGTTGTCAGGTTCACGGCTACCGTCGAATTTGCAGCTATGAAAACCGTAATCGGGGGAAAATTCGCCACTGTATTGGCCGGTTCCGAAATCACCACAACCGCGCTTTGACTGAAGGAGGTTAAGCGCAGATAGATAGGCTGATCGCCATGAGCCGAGGTGACTTCGGGGGCAGCGAACCAAAAATCGGTGTTTGTCTGACCAAACAGGAAAACTGGGAGGAAGAGCAGAAGTGAAAAAAGGTAAACCGGCTTCAATTTGGGGATTCTGAGAAATCGTCTGTAAAAGTACGAAAATTAAGAATACAGGCTGATTATAACAACCCATAAAGAAGGCGGGCACCATTTCAACCTGAAGGAATTACGGCTCTTTCAGAAACCTCCCGGTATAGAGATAATCATTGCCGGTTAACTTAACAGTATAGAAGCCGGGGACCAGGGATGAAATATTGATGGCAGTCCCCGGGAATTGCGCCTGCAGCGATTTAACCAATTGCCCGTTCAGGTTGAATATTTCCAGCTTATACCGGCTGTTGAAGATCCCCGCGATATTGATTGACTCCCTTGAAGGATCCGGATAGATGATAATTGTTTTATCCTTGTGTTGTTCGGCGATCCCCACCGCGGGATTGTCGAACAAGTCCGAAAGGCTGAACTCCACAGGTGCATTCATGTAGGCCGGAAGGTTGTTCCGGTAGGTTGACAACCTGAGAAAATCCATCTCGGGCGAGTATTCCATGAATTGCAGGTTGATTGACTGGACCGAGTAACTCTTCATCAGGTTCCAGTTTGTGTCTGTGCCGATGTTGGTTCCATTCCCAATATGATTCACGATACCCATGTACCTGGCATCATAATGGCGTGCATTGTTCCTTTTAATCTGGTAATTGGAGGCATACAGGTTGTCGTTGGGAATGCTGTCGGGGTAATCGTTATACCTGAAGGTTTTTGTCGGGGCCACCGGTGTAAGTTCGGCAACCATGGCAACCAGGCTGTCGACCGGTGCATTCCTGGCGAGCGCAGTGACGATGAACC
The DNA here is from genome assembly GCA_037139685.1 of Bacteroidota bacterium. Lineage (GTDB taxonomy): Bacteria > Bacteroidota > Bacteroidia > Bacteroidales > FEN-979 > CAIVAT01. The sequence goes on along the minus strand of JBAXFZ010000019.1, from coordinate 14,487 downwards.
CTGCCGCAAAGCCATTCTGGCAGTCATCGAGTGCCGACCGGATATCCTGGACGTTTCTCAGCCCGTCGCCGTTGTAATCATGGCTTTCGATGCCGTTCCTGATGGCCAGCCAGATCGGGAGATAATGCATGTTATGAACACCGGCAGTTGTGATATCGCCTAACTGGTGCTGGAAGGCCCCGAAATCGGGGTTTGCCCCCGATAAAACCCCCATCATCCCCGAAAATCCAACCAGCAGCCATTTCGTTTCATTGCTTTCCCAGGGAAAATGAACAATAATGGTGTTGTTGTTATACAGGTAGGGAGAGATGTTCCAGTCAAGATGACGGGAAACAACCGATTTCCCGTTGAGATTGGTTCCCAGGGTGGCGGTGTTCCAGCTCATCAGGGCGGAACAGCCCGGACCGTCGCATTTTCCCCAGACATTCTCTATATCAAGAAAACTGTTCGAAACCAGTAGGTCGGTCTGATCATAATTGTTCGGATTGGTGCCTGAGGCATTCATCCCGTCGACCATGGCCTGCGCTTCATCCTTGTAAATCTGGGGAATGGTGATGTCATTACCCTGGATGATCGTTGACCGTGCCGTTGAATACATCGCCCCGAACTGAACCTTGATGTAGTTCTTAATAAGGTCGGAGATTTTCGCACCTGTCAGGTACCCGAGTGCGAAGCCCCTTTCCTGGTGAGTTCCCCAGATTTTCACAACCTGGATGCCAAGGGTGTCTTTATATATCAGTCCATGTACCGTTTGTGCCTCTGCCATCAGAGAGCAAAATATCAAACCAAGAAATACCAGTGTAAATTTTTTCATAAGGTTAATGTTTTTAAGTAATATTATTAAACATTATTATTAAACATTCACTGCCCGGGGCCCCGGAAAAGTGGCTCCGATGATGAAAAAAACCCCGGAAAAAAACTTATGGATAATATAAAGTATTCAAAAATAATAATTAATGAATGAAATGTCAAGAAAAATTAATGTTAGTTTTAATTATTATAATCAGTTGTTTTAAGATGATCTCACCCGGAAACCTTGTTCATTCAGCGTCGTTTTGCAAAAATTGGTCCTTTTTGGCTTTTTTCCGTTTATTTCAAAGATTTCAGGGCGTCCGGGTGATGTAAAAAAATTAATGGGATCTATGTTGAAGGCGATTATTTTTACAGTGAAACAGCCGATCCCGAAGTTAATGTAACAGCATGGAAACCCGGCTGTAAAACACTTTTTAGTGAATGAGAGTCCCAGGATGTTAATTTGGTATTACCTAACAGAATGAAAATTAACTATCATGTATTCAGTGTTATAAGATATATTTTGCACTGTTAGGGTCCCAAACGGCTGTTCTGTGATTATCTTTGTAAAAAAAGCAGAGATGGAAAATATTTACTTTCACAAAAACGTGCATGTCAGGTTTTATGCAATTGCCGTATGCATGGCCGGATTACTCCTCCTTGCCGGATGTCACAAGCAGAATACAGGCGATGTGGCGGACCCGGGTGCCAAAACCATCGACCAGCTGAAAATTGCAGCAGCCTTCAACTGGGCAACCACGCATAATGTCGATATTTCCATTGCGGCGAAAGACAACCTTGACAGCCCTGTTGAAGGGGTGAGATTCACGGTTTACACGGCCAATCCTGATTCGGGAGGTTTCTACCTGGTCAGCGGGATAACCGGTTCCGATGGGATGCTGAACACAGTTGCCTCAATTCCCGTGCAGATGAGCAAGGTTACCGTATTTAATAATTTCCTGGGGCTGATCCGCCAGATGGAGCTGCCGGTTACCGCCAGCGGGATCAGCGGGCAGTTTGGCGGGAAATCACCGCTCCATGTGAACATGAAATCGGGTGGAGAGGATGCCATTCAGAGTCCTGATGCCGTAAAATGGGTTTACCTGAGCACCTTCAATACGCTGGGAGTTCCCAACAACCTGATGCCGGTAAATGACCCGGTGAGCCAGACCCTGCTGCACGACATCAATACTGCCTTGCCCGAATATAAAAATGAGACGGCTGCCCACCCTGAATATTTTACGGCCGCGGTTCCCAAAAATATCGATATTGTCAGCACGAGTGATGTCTATATGACCTACATTACAGAGGGTGCCGGATGGATGAACAGCCTCGGCTATTTTAAATATAACACCGCGCAGCCGCCGGCCTCGGCCTCGCAGATCGACACCATCCACGTCATTTTCCCCAATCTCAGCAATACGGGCAGCGGGGGAGGACTGAATCCCGGGAATAAAGTTCATCTTGGGATCTTCCCGGCAGGGAAATCGATAGGCTGGGTTCTTGTCCCCCACGGCTGGAACGGGAAAGGAACCTATGTAGGGCCAACCAGCGATATCTGGTATTCCATCACGGCTTTTAACACCACCGATCCAACCATGACCAACCATATGATCCAGCTGAAAGATGTATCTCGGCAACAGGTTTTATATGCCTTTGAAGACCAGGGAGCCTACCAGGGGTCGGACCATGATTTCAACGACGGGGTGATGTACCTGACCATCAACCCGCTCAGTTCCGCCAATATCACCAACATGCCATCGATTGCCACCACCGTCATCGACCAGGACCACGACGGAGTTCCCGATAACTCTGATGATTACCCCCTCGATCCGGCCAGGGCATTCAACAACTACTCCCCTTCGAAAACCGGGTACAGCTCATTGGTTTTTGAGGACCTGTGGCCCGGGAAAGGAGATTATGACTTCAATGACCTTGTGCTCTCCTATCGCTTCAACCGGATTACCAACGCACAGAATATGGTGGTTGAAATTGATGCCACCCTGATCCCGGAAGCAATCGGAGCCGCCTATCATAACGGGTTTGGATTCCAGATGCCTGTCACGCCCGATAAAATTCTGAATGTTACGGGTTACAGCCTGAACCATGGATATGTTACCCTGTCGGCCAACCACACCGAAGCCGGGCAGGCAAAAGCAGTGATTGTACCCTTTGATGATGCATTCGACATATTACACGCTGCCGGCCAGGGGCAGACGGGTGCCAATACCGAACCCGGCAAAACCTATGTTATCCCCGATACCCTGAAGCTTGTCATTTTGCTGGCCACCCCGGTTACCCTGGCCCAGGCCGGGATTCCTCCCTTCAACCCATTTCTGATCGTCAACGGTATCCGTAACCGGGAGGTTCATCTTCCCGACCAGCCACCTACCGACAAGGCCGACATCAGTCTCCTGGGTACCGATAACGATGACAGCAAACCTTCGCAGGGACGTTACTATAAAACCGTTAACAACCTTCCATGGGCAATGAATATTGCTGATAAATTCGGCTATCCGATCGAAAAGGCAGCCATCAACACGGGATACCTTAAATTTAACAGCTGGGCCGAGAGTTCCGGGATATCTTACCCAGGTTGGTACGGAAACCAGCAGGGATACCGCCAGGCGTCAAAAATTTTCAGCCATTGAACAGGAAGGTTGAAGATCACCGGGTTTAAAAATAAAATTGAGTATCTCCGACCCGTTTTTTCCTTTACGGCAGATCGTGACCTGTTGAGGCATTGTATATTTTATACCATTGCTCAAGGGACATGCCGATACCGGTTGCCTCCGCAGCAATTTTCACACGGTCAATCCTGCCCGAACCAACCACGGGAATGATGGATGAGGGATGGCTGAGCAGCCAGCAAAAAATGATTTGCGCGACAGACCCGGCATTTAATTCATCAGTCACCTCGCGCAGGGCGGCAGCTATCCGGGCCGATTTTTCATCCCGGCCATCCATAAGCCGCCCGCCAGCCAGAGGCGACCATGCCATCGGGTAGATTTTTTCCATCAGGAAATAATCGATGTTGCCGTTTTCAAAATGGTCAAGGCAGTATGGAGAGATCTCGAGCTGGTTTGTGACAAGTTTTTCATCGGTATAAGAGTTCAGCATTTCAAATTGCATTGGATTGAAGTTTGAAACACCAAAATGCAACACTTTCCCCTCCTTTTTCAGATATGAAAAGGCCCGTGCGGCCTCTTCAGGATTGAAAAAGGGAGCCGGCCGGTGCAGTAGCAGGAGATCGATGCGGTCGGTGCGGAAGTTCTTCAGCGAGTTGTTTACAGAAGCAACGATGTGGTCGAAACTGTAGTCATAAATCTTCAGGTTCCTGCCGGGAAACTTACCGGAAACCAGTTTGATGCCGCACTTGGTAACGATTTCGATCTTGTTCCGAAGTTCTTTATGCAGGGCAAGGGCATCCCCGAACAGCGCCTCGCAACTGTAATCGCCATAGATATCGGCATGGTCAAATGTTGTGATACCTGTTTCAATTACCTGTTCGGTCAGCGTCAGCAACTGCCGGGCCGACAATTTCCAGTCGGCCAGCCGCCAGTGACCATGAACGATCCTGGATATTTCGAGATCTTTGGCAAGTTTTATTCTGTTCGTCCCATCTTTTTTTAGAGAAGACAAAAGTAGCTGTTTTAATGAATTAAAAAGGGCGGGTGTGGCGTGATGCAGATAAGGTGAAATTGATACAATTTGTTACTTTTGGAAGATTGAATTTCAGGGACAAAGGCCAACTTGACTTTTATGGAAATAGGATTCAGAATGCCAGGGTGTAAAGGCGGTTTGCGGGATTTCATCCTGTGCCTGGCGGCAGGGATCGTCACAATCAGCCTTTTTGGACAGCCCTATTACGATACGCATATCAGGAACAAATACGTTGAGGAAAACATCTTTCTCATGAAAAAGGCTGATACTCTCAAACCTCCCGGTTATGAAAGTGTCAAATCCCTCCTTCCGCAACCGGTATGGCCGGCAAGGCAGGATGTCATCGCGTGTTACTGGAAGACCTGGGAGACAGCCTTTTCAAATATCCACCGGCCCACCCTTAGGAATGGGTTTATAGCACCATTCATCGATGCTGCCTTCAACGGCAACATCTTTATGTGGGATTCGGGTTTCATGCTGATGTTCGGAAAGTACGGGCTCAGGGCCTTTGATTTCAGGGGGACGCTTGATAATTTCTATGCCAGGCAGCATACCGACGGGTTTATCTGCCGGGAGATTCGCGAGAGTGACGGTGGTGACAACTTCGAAAGGTTTGATCCCTCTTCCACCGGGCCCAATATTTTACCCTGGACCGAATGGGAATATTTCCTGAACTTCAAAGATACGCTCCGGCTGAAAAATGTTTTTCCTCCGCTGTTAGCCTATTATCAATGGTTCCATACAAACCGGAGCTGGCCCGACGGAAGTTATTACTCAAGTGGCTGGGGATGTGGTATGGACAACCAACCCCGCGTACCCAAAGGGGAGAATCCTGAATGGGGGCACGGTCATATGTCGTGGATCGACATTACCCTCCAGGAAATCTATGCAGGAAGGTTGCTGATCGAAATGGCGCGGAAAATACACCGGGAGCAGGATGTCAGGGAGGTTGCCGCTGAAAATGAAAAGCTGAAAGAGCTTGTTAACCGGTCGATGTGGGATGGTAAAAGCTCTTTTTATTATGACCGCTACCAGGACGGGAGCCTGTCGACGGTAAAGAGCATTGCCTCATACTGGGCGCTGCTCGCCCATGTGGCCGGTGAAAACCAGGCCCCAGGGTTCATCCGCCATTTATCAGACAGTACCCGGTTTTCCCGGAAACACCGGGTTCCCTCCCTGTCGGCCGATGATCCTGACTTTAATCCGGAAGGCGGTTACTGGCTTGGATCGGTTTGGGCACCTACCAACTACATGGTTTTGCGGGGGCTTACTGAATACCACCAGGATTCTTTGGCGTTTGAAATAGCGCTGAACCATCTGAACAACGTGGTTGCCGTATTTGGGGAGACGGGTGCTCTCTGGGAAAATTATGCCCCGGATAAAGCCAGGGGCAACAACAAGAAAAACCTGGTAGGATGGACCGGGCTTGTTCCGATAACCGTTCTGCTGGAATATGTTTTCGGACTTCGCCCCGATGTCGCGGACAATACCTTAACATGGGATATCAGGATAACAGATGAATTCGGGGTCGGAAATTATCCATTCGGGGCAAACGGCAGTATTGACCTGCTTTGCGGAAAAAGAGCCGATTTGAAAGAGGAACCCCGGGTCAGGGTATCTTCCAGTGTTCCGTTTAAACTGAAACTGGTGTGGAATGGGGGAAGTAAGGTGATGGAGATAAAACCCCGTTAAACTTTTTTAACGCGTACGGCGCTCATGCCTTTAAAACCGCGTTCAAGTTCGAAAGTTACCGTGTCTCCCTCCTTGATCTCTTCAACAAGGCTGTTGGCATGCACGAAAAATTTCTCCTGGGAATCAAGTTCTTTTATAAACCCAAATCCTTTCGAATGGTTGAAAAATTCAACCCTGCCCTTGCGTACAGAGGGAGTCTCTACTGTTTCTCTTTTAGGAACGCCGATCTCGATGCTGGAGGCATCGATTCTCCTCCTGGCTGCAGGATCCGGAGGCGTATCGGTTATGTTTCCATATTCATCAACATAGGCAATCATGTTTTCAAGGCCGCCACCCGGTGAGTTGGCCTTGCGTTCTGCGAGTTTTTGCTGCTTGTCCAGTCTTTTCTTTAAACGTTTTTTCTCCTGGTCTCTTTTGTTATAGGTTTCTTGTGAACTCGCCATTTAATTGTTGTTAAAATGAATATAAACTGCTCTGCCTGAACAGTCAAAGGTTCGGTGAAGCATCCCCGTTGCCGGTAATATATTGGAGGATTACTTTCAAATGCAGGATGTCCTGACCGGTGCAATCCCGGGGGAGTTTATGAAATCCTGCTGTTATGCAAAGATACGAAAAAAAATCAGAACTACCTCATAAGATGAAATTTAGGGTTTATATCTTTTAAAAAGATGGTAGAAACAATTTAAAAACCGGCCGGTTGATTTGTTTTATCTAATTTCGTGCCGTCAAACCGTTGCTTTTCCCATTACAGCACCTGATTATGAAGAACAGGGATATAGAGTCGGAAATTGCCATCCTGCGGCAAAACGCTGAAGCTTTGAGAAACAGGAAACCCCTGAAAGCAGGATTTCAGTTTTCGGAGGCAGAGGCGCTGGAACGCATCAGCGACCTTGAGGAACACTTGCGGGAGCTGGAGGCGCAAAACGAAGAACTCCGCCATTTATGGGCCGCGACCGAAGTCCTGAACGACAAATATACCGGCTTGTACGATTTCACCCCAACAGGGTATTTTATGCTTTCACGGGAGGGCAACATCATTGAATTAAACCTGAGCGGTGCGGATATGCTCGGCAAGGACCGGTTACGGCTGAAAAACACCCAGTTTGGATTTTTTGTAACAGGGGATACAAGGCCGGTTTTCAACCTGTTTCTTGAAAAGGTATTCAGCACGAAGGCCAAGGAAAACTGTGAAGTGGCCCTGTCAGTAAAGGATTTGCTACCCGTTTTTGTTCATCTCACCGGGATCCTGACTGAAAACGGGGAACAGTGTCTTGTTACGGCTGTCGATATTACCGAACGCAAGAATGCGGAGATGGCGATGCAGCAAAGCGACAAGCGCCTTGTGGATATCATGTTCAACATGGCCGACTGGGTATGGGAGGTTGATGAAAACGGGATATATACCTATAGCTCTCAAAAAAGTATTGACCTGTTTGGAAGATCGCGCGAAGATATAATCGGGAAGTCCCCCTTCGATTTCATGCTCCCTGATGAGGCAAAGCGGGTGGCAGCCATCTTTTCGGAAATCGTTGCCGACAAAAAGCCCATCAAGGACCTTGAGAACTGGATCGTTGGCAAGCATGGCGAACAAATCTGCCTTCTTACCAACGGTGTTCCTGTCTGGGATAAAGAGGGCCATTTCAGGGGTTACCGCGGAGTGGATAAAAATATCACGGAACGGAAGCAGGCAGAAGTACTGCTGGAACAAACCCGTAACAATTACGAATCCTTTTTCAATACCATTGATGAATTTTTGTTTGTCCTGGATGAAGGGGGGAACATCATCCACACAAACTCAACGGTGATCGACCGTCTTGGCTACTCGCGCGAGGAGCTCTACGGGAAACCCGTGGTGATGATTCACCCGGCCGAACGCCGCGGGGAGGCCGGCAGGATCGTTGTGGAGATGATCAGCGGATCTGAACTGTCGTGTCTTGTCCCTGTGATAACAAAATCGGGTATTCAGATTCCCGTTGAAACCAAAATATCTCACGGCTTCTGGAACGGGAAACCTGTTATTTTCGGCATTACCAAGGATATCTCCAAGGTGCAGGTTTCCGAGGAAAAGTTTTCGAAACTGTTTTATATAAATCCCTCTGCATGCGGGTTGACCGACCTGGCAACCCATGCCTATACAGAGGTAAACGAAGCGTTTTTCACCCTGTTCGGTTTTACCAGGAACGAAGTAATCGGTAAAACAGCACTTGAATTAGGCATTCTGACCCGGGAAGCGATCGATTCGATCATGCTGAGCGCCGACAGTCATGGCAATGTGACAAATGCGGAGGCCAACCTGGTGGCAAAAAACGGCGAGGTCAAACATGTTCAGCTCTCCTCCGACAATATCTACATCCAGGATAAAAAATACAGGTATACGGTTGTTCATGACATAACTGAGCGTAAACGGGCCGAGGAGGCGCTCCGCGAAAGTGAGGACCAGTTCCGCAGCCTGATCCAGTATTCGGGCGACCCGATTTTCAGTTTCAGTCCCGACGAAACCTACAAATTTGTCAATGAGGCGTTTGCCGTTGTTTTTGGATTAAAGCCGGAAGATCTTATTGGAAAATCTCCTCATGACATATTTCCTTTCGAGGAGGCCGAACAGCGGCTGCAGGTCGTACGCCAGGTATTCCTGACCGGCCATAAGGGGGAAATTGAAGTCAGGGTGGTTAACGCTGCCGGCGATGAATACTTTTACCTGACACTGCTTGATCCGGTGAAAAATGACAAGGGGAAGGTACTGTTTGTGACATGTATTTCCAAGGATATCACCGAGCGTAAACTCGCCGAGGTGAAGCTCAGGGATGCCAAGGTAAAAGCAGAGGAGAGCGATCGGCTGAAATCAGCTTTCCTGGCCGGCCTGGCAACGGACACTGAAAGCATTTCACTCGAAAAGGCGGAGTTTAACGACAAGCTGAAAATACTGATAGCCGAAGATGATGAAGTATCTGAGGTTTTCCTCTCAATCACCGTTAAAAACTTTTCACGGGAGACATTATATGCCAGGAGCGGAACCGAGGCTGTAGAGCTTTGCCGGAATAACCCGGACATCGAATTGGTGCTTATGGATATCAATATGCCCGGGTTGGACGGCTATGAGGCAACCCAGGCCATCAGGCAATTTAACCCCGGGGTTGTCATCATCGCACAAACAGCATTTTGCCTTCACGGAGAGAAGGAGAAGGCGATTGCTGCAGGATGCAACGACTACCTTTCAAAGCCTGTTGACAGCAAGCTTTTAAAAAAGACCATTCAAAAGCATTTCGGCAACCATCAGGGGGCTGCTTTGTAACGGAAGGCCCTGAATTAGTAGTATTCCCGGGCCCTGCGGCACTGCTGTCCGCCTCGCATGATTCATCATTTTAAAAGGGTGATCAGGGTAACCTCAGGTTTACAGTTGAACCGGACAGGGATACCGCTGACCCCGGCTCCCCGCGAGGTATAACCGGTGAGATTGCCCATGTGCCATATCCCGTGATTGTATTGCTTTCCTTCAAACTGGTGGCTGATCAGCGGTACACCCTCCTTCAGACAGATCTGGCCTCCGTGGGTATGGCCGCACAGGTATAAATCATACCTGTTCTCTGAAGCCGCCCTGGCCAGTTCGGAGGTGTGAACCATCGCTATTTTAAAATCATATCCCCTGGTTTCGAGACAAAGGACAGCAGGTTCGGTGAAGAAATTAAACGGATCATCGGTCCCTGTTATTAAGATCTTCTGCCCCTCCCTGGTAATTTCAACAGATTCGTTGATGAGCAGTTCCATGCCTGATTCCCGCTCATACCGGGCCATCAGGTAAGTATCGTGATTGCCCAGGACTGCGAATGTGCCATAGGGTGCCTGGATGTATTTCGATAAAATCTTAACCGGTTTCAGGATGTGGCTGAAGCTCCCGGAAATGTCCCTCCGGTAATCGCCGGTAAGTAAACAAATGTCGAACCTGAGATCTTTGATCTTGTCGATGATCAGGGTTGCCAGCCCCGGTATACTGTCGATATGAAGATCGGAAAGATGCAAAATCCTGAATCCATTGAAGGCATCAGGCAGATTCGTGAACTCCAGGGATATTTCATTTACCTCGATTGTTTTCGCATTGCCGTACCCCTTCTGGTAATACCCGGTGATCTTAAGCAAAAGTGCAAAAACCTTTAGCAGGCGGAGGAAAAAGTCCCAGTGGCTCCTGCTTTTTTTCCCGCTCCTTTTATGCGCAAACCCTACGCTTTCCAGGACCGAACGGGTAGCGGCCCATATCAGGCGCTTTTCACTCCTGGCAGCAGGAGGATCGAGAAACTGGTACATACCTGGTCAATTAATCCCCGAAGTTACGACAGGTGAGCCCTTAATTCAAAAAAATCTTGTTCTCTGCCAGCAAAAGAGACCGGCCGGAACCTGCCACATGGCCTCCGGGTTTCGGAGGCGATATGACTGTCCCGGCCGGTGCGGCTGAACAGGATAGCTGCGCTGGCTTTCGGCCCGAGAGATTATTCCCTCACTGCGCTCTCACCCTTGCGTTTCAGGTATTCATTGAAGGCATTCTCTCCCTCCTCATTCCAATACTGGTCATAATGATTCCATTTACCCCCGTAGGAATAATCCCTGCAGCTTTTACCCTCCTGGTTGTGGTGCATGTGTTTCCATGGGCCTGGCTTGCGGAATCCCCTGTGGTGTGAGCCTCCGTGGTGCAGGCTGCCGAAAAGGAGCCTGGAGAGGATTGCAAGGCCTATGGCCTGGCAGTAGGTAATGACCCCAAGGTGGAAGATCGACGGCATCAGCCAGTTCCAGAGCCACATTACAACTGCTCCGAAAAGGAATGCAAATGCGGTAAATCCTACAATTCCAAGGATGATCCATCCGATACGGTGTCCGGGCCTGCCACAAAAGTTTCCACGTGTGTTTTTATTTTCTGTTGTTTCCATGATTTTTTATTTGTTTTTCAATTCTGATTGGTTGACAATATTTTGTGTAGTTTTGAAAGAGCCCGGTGTTTGCGCGAAAGCAGTGTGCCTACAGGAATATCCCATTCTGCTGAAAGTTCTTCATAGGTCTGATTCTCAAACTCGGTGGCGATAATCACCGCCTGTTCATCAGGCCTCAGTTGTGAAATGGCCTGTTGCAGCAACCCGGGCTCCATATCCAGGTAATCACGCTCTTCATTTAATGTTTCATCTCGTACAGTATTAAGTAAATAATTCTCGTTTTTTCGGTCCGTGAAGTTTTCGAGCGGGACATTCCACTGCTTCTTCTTACGGGAATCGATGATTTTATTTTTAACCGACCGGTAGATATAGGCGGTCAGGTTCCCGATCTGGACATCCAGGTCAAGTTTGTCGATCAATCCCAGCGCAACATCCTGAACGATGTCTTCCGGGGAGGCTTCATAAAAGCGCTCTTCAAGATTCTTCCTGACAAAATTTACCAGTTTCCGGTATTCCTTCGAGAAGAACTGTTCCAATGACTTTTTCTGAAGCTCCTTTTCCATGATCTTGTAGACGGGTTGAATCGGTTTTATTGCAATTAAATGAAAAATATATTTCTTTATTGAGTGAAGATACTAATTTTGTGATGAATATCGGATTCTGACCAATCAGCTTCGGATTTAAAACCTGGCCCATGGGTAGATTTTATTTTGAGATCAAACATGACAAGGTGGATTTTAAGCAGATGAAGAGGGATTATCACTATCTTTTCGGGAACCGTATATTGATTGATGTTCTCAACCTGCTGGTGATTTCAGCTCTTTTATGGGGCGGTTTTGCCATTGCAAAAATTTACTGGTCGGATGTCGCAAAAGGTGCACTGGTTATCACTTTAGCCATACTGGGAATGGCATGGACCCTTATTTTCCTCTATAAACTGCTTATTCCCTTCATCGTCCGCATCCTGATCCCCATTATCATCAACAGCTTTAACTTGATAATTTTTCCTTTTGCACTGATCCAGATTGTCCTGGATAAAATTTCGAATCTTATAATAAACAGCGATTTCCTGGATAACACGCACGGCTAATCGCGCAATAATTCAGCAAAACCCTGCAAAAAATGGCGATCCGTCATGGCAAGGAAAACGGAAAATAAAGGAAAACACTCACCGGCAGCGAAGGCCTCCTTAAGGCAAAAACAGACCCCCTTCCTCATGCCGGCAATATGCATTCTCATGGGCTTCATAGCCTATATCCCTGTATTCACAGCCAGGTTTGTAAATTGGGACGACAACGACTACGTTACAAAGAATTCTGTCATTCAGTCACCTGGCAATTTCAAAGCGATAATCACATTGCCGGTTCAGGGGAATTACCATCCGCTTACTATGGTCACCCTGGCGATCAATTATGCAGTTTCGGGAATGGATGCCACATCCTATCATGTCGTAAACCTCCTGCTGCACCTGTTAAACGTACTCCTGGTATTTTTCTTCATTTACCGGCTGACCGGCCGTAAGGCATGGATTGCATTTGTCACGGCCCTGCTCTTTGCCGTACATCCCCTTCACGTCGAATCGGTGGCATGGGTTACTGAACGAAAAGATGTGCTCTACTCGTTCTTTTTTCTGTCCGGTCTGGTTATCTATCTCAGGTATCTTGAGAAAAAAAGGTTGATTCAACTGGCCGCTGTTCTTGGACTCTTTGTCCTGTCGCTGTTGTCAAAACCAGCTGCCATTATCTTCCCCGTCGTATTGCTGACCGTGGATTTTTATTATAAAAGGCTCGGTGAAACCAGGACATATGTTGAAAAGGTACCATTTATCCTGTTATCGGTGATTTTTGGCGTGCTGACGGTGATGGGACAATCCTCAACCGGGGCCGTTCAGTATTCCATGATGATACCTGCATTATTCAAGGTGTTTTTCGGTTTCTACGGGATCATGATGTACCTTGTGAAGGCTCTCGTTCCTGTAAACCTGTGTGCATTTTATCCATACCCCGCCGTCAATGAAGCCTTACCATTCACCTATTATCTCTCTCCCCTGGTCACACTGCTTCTTGCAATCCTGTTCTTTGTGCTGAGGCGGAAAAACAGGATTATCTCTTTCGCCATCCTTTTCTACCTGGCTAACCTTGCACTCGTCCTTCAGTTTTACCCGGTTGGCAGTGCCATCCTGGCCGACCGTTACTCCTATATTCCGTTAACGGGGCTGTTCCTGGCAGCGGGATATTATTTTCAGGAATGGGCCGGTCACAATTCGGGGAAACCTGGCCGGCCGGCGATGGTCTTGTTGATCGCGTTAACATCTGTCCTGACGGTTTTGTCTTACAGGCAGGCTTATACCTGGAAGAACAGTGAATTGTTATGGGACCAGGCAATATCTGCTGCTCCCAGCAGCAAAGCCTTTACCAACCGCGGGTTTCTTTACAAGGAGGCAGGGCTTGCCAACAGGGCATTTGAGATGTACACGCAGGCAATTATCCTGAACAAGGCTGAAAAAGATGCACTGATGAACCGCGGGGATATCCTGTTTGCCGAAAAAAAATACAAAGAGGCCATTGACGACTACAACATGTGCCTGTCGGTCTACCCCGATGTGCAACAGGCTATCCAGAACCGGGGCGCAGCCTATACCGCCCTCGGAAACTACGACCGGGCCATGGCGGATATGAACCGGGCCCTCAGCCTGAACCCGAACTCTGTAAACGGATATGCAAACCGGGCCTTGCTCGAACAGCAACTAAACCGTCACCAGGCTGCCATCGACGACCTTTATCACCACATGCAGATAACCCCGGATACAACCGGGGACATATGGAATGCAATCGGGGTTTCATACCTGAGACTCGGTGAGAACGACAATGCGCTCGGTTGCTTCGACAAGGCTATTGGTATATCGCAAAACCAGGCGTTTTTGAATAATCGCGCCCTGGTACTTGCCAGGAGGTCAAAGCTGGTTGCAAAGTAAACATTTTCCCAGGCTCCGTCATCCCTCCTGCCGGTTATTACTCTCCTTCGATCGGGAGGAATCGTCCTTTAATGGCGTTAATGTTATACTCATTTTATGTCGTATTGATATTTATCAATGCAAACGGCTTTTCAGGTTTGCACTTTTTGCGGAAAATTTTCTCTATTATCAGGAAAAATAGTGCCCCGGATAATTTCCAAACAAAACAATATTGAATTATTATTGCTGGAATATCCATGGTTATTGCCTTGATAACAGGTGTTTATCAATCTTCAGATAAAAAGAGACCTTATGAAAATAAAGAAATCCTTGCGTATTGCGGGATATGTCCTGCTGGCGTTGTTATTTATCCTCTTTTCAGGGATCGGGTATCTCTGTTTCTTCCTGCCCGGGGTACCTGTGCCCGATTTGAAAGTTGATGTTACGCCCGCCCGGGTTGAACGCGGGAAA
>JBAXFZ010000018.1:0-20314 GCA_037139685.1 Bacteroidota bacterium | reverse complement strand
GATAGGTCACGGTTTCAATCAGGGGCATCCCAAGCCGGTCGGTACGGTAGATGCGGACATGGCCGATATCCGACACTTCACGGCAGGAATCCTCCTCCAGGCTGAGCTGGATCAAACGGATCTTTTTATGTTTGAGCTGTATCTCTCCCTCGATGCCGATAATTGCAGTACGCTGAAACCCGGTAGGGATCGAACCGTCGAGGTATTGTTTGCGGGTAATGTGGACCTCGCCAACGACTTTCAGTTTCGAAAGCAGCGAGATATCTATGGCCTGGGACAGCGCTTCACGGTTCAGGGGAAATGGAGGAGTATCGTCCACATCGTAGGTGCAGGCTGTTTCATTCTTTATACGGTAAACGATGTTTTTTCTTGTACGGAACTCCATCAGTGCCGTGCCGTCGTATTCACCAAGTTCGCTCAGCGTAGGACGCATATGCCTGACCAATTCGGCATCAAAGTCATCGGCTTTCTGGAATATCCCGGCAGGACAATGGCAGAATAGTTTTTCTTTCGTTTTAAGTTGTTGGTGAACTTCCAGTCCCGACATGAAACCTATGCGGTCGTAGTCGGCCTGTGTGGCCTTTTTACGCGGAATGTAACCTGTTTTTTGTTCTGTTTCAGCATGATTGCGCCTGGGATCGAAGATTTGTTTCATTGTGTCAGCAGAAATAGTTTTTATTAGTCCTCAAAATTAGCCATTTTGCGGATATCCTGCAGGAAATGTTCATTACTTTTGGTAACATTGACTTTAGTATCTTTGCTACGTCAATTCAACTTCATGAAGCGAATCCCCGGTTATTTAACTCTATTACTGTTTCTCCTGCAGCTGGCTGCATCCGCGCAGGAAAAGGAGAAAACAAAGATCCAGTATTCAGGCGACACATGGGAGTTCAATAAGGATATTTACAAGGACGGGCCGCGTATCCTGGGGAACGTGGTGATGAACCACGACAGTGCCTTCCTTTATTGCGACAGCGCCTATGTGAATGAAACGGAGAATAAGGTAATCGCCTACGGCAATGTGAGGATAAAACTCAGCGACACCCTGAATCTCTATAGCGATTCGTTAAAATATGACGGCAATACAAAAATCGCACATGCAACCAGCAATGTCAAACTGATCGACAACCAGACCATCCTCACAACCGACACCCTTGTCTATAACCGGAACACCCAGATTGCGCAATACGATTGCTGGGGGAAAATTGTCAACGACAAGAATGTGCTGGTCAGCCATTACGGTTATTATTATACCGATAAAAAGCAATTTTTCTTCAAGGAGAAGGTGCTGATGATCAACCCCGAATACACCATGTACTCCGACACGCTGATGTATAATACAATGACCGAAACAGCTTTCTTCTTCGGTCCTTCTCACATTATCAGCAAAGACAAGCGCGACTCGATCTATTGCGAAAACGGTTGGTACAATACCCGTCTCGACATTGCCCGTTTCCGTGAACGGGCGAAAATTTACCATGAACAGACCTTCCTCACAGGCGACAGCATCTATTATGAGCGCAACACCGGGTTTGGGCAGGTATTTCGCAAAGCCCAGCTGATCGATACCAAACAGAACATCCTGCTTATGGGCAACTATGGCGAAATCCGGAAAAGCAAGGGGTTTGCCTTTATGGTCGACAGCGCCATGTCGGTCATGGTTGATAAAAAAGATTCGCTGTTCATGCATGCCGATACCATTCGCGCCACCTTCGACACGGCGCAGAACATCAAAACGGTGTTTTGTTATTACAAGGTTAAATTCTTCCGCCATGATCTGCAGGGGATGTGCGACTCCCTGACCTATTTCAGCCGGGATTCAACCATCACGATGTACCACGATCCGGTTATCTGGTCGGAACAAAACCAGTTATCAGCCGATTCAATAAGGCTGATCATGCACAACGGGGAGGCTGATTCGTTGAAAATGTATAATTCAAGCTTTATCGTATCAAAAGACGACACCAACAGTTTCAACCAGGTGAAGGGCCGGAATGTGCTGGCTAAATTCCACGACAGCAATCTTTATAAAGTGAGGGTCATCGGGAATTCACAGACCATCTATTATGTAAGGGAGGAGGATAGAAGCCTCATCGGCATCAACGTTGCGGTATCGAGCGATATGTTGATTTTCCTCGACAACAACAAGTTCAAAAGCATCACATACATCGATAAGCCTGAGCATCATCTTTATCCGGAGAAAGATCTGCCGGTTTATGAACGGAAACTGAAAAATTTCAAGTGGGAGGAAAAGCGCCGTCCGATGAAAAAGACGGACATTTTTGTATGGTAACCCCCTTGCGATCCGTCGTGTTAAAATACTGAAACCTTTACATACTTGGAGGGATTTGCCTTGATATCCTCCAGCAGGATATTCAGGTCATGCGCGGCTTTTTCAACCTCCTTATAGAGCTGGTCGTTGTTCAGGAACTGCCCGACAGATCCCTCACCCTTGTTGATCTTCTGCAGCACCATGTCCAGGTCGGTTATGGCTTTATTTGCCTGTGCAATGGTGTAAGGAATCCGGGCTTTGGCCAGCGAATCGCTGAGAGATGAGAAATTCGTCAGGATATTGGTAATCTTCCCGTTGTTTTGCTGTAGATTGCTGCTGATCGACTCGACGTTCGAGATGATCCGGCTGAGGTTACTGCGCTGGGAAATCATCAGGGTGTCGAGGTTTTGGGTTGTATGGGCGATATTCGAAAGTGTATGCTTGACATTTTCGATCGCCTGTACCAGGTTGTCACGCGTGTTTTTATTCAGGACCTGCTGTACGATGGTGGCAATGGAATCGATCGAACTGATAAGGTTTTCAGCCTTTGTTTTAAGCGGGAGCAATTGTTTGTTGACCTCCTGTCCAAGAGTTGCTTCAATCGTTGAAAGCAAGGTATCACCGCTTTTTGCCATCTGTGCCGAGTTCCCGGGGATGATCTCCACCTCGGGAGAGCCCAGCAGGCTGGAGCTGAAAATCCGGGCACTCGAGTTTTTGGAAATCGGATAATCGCCCAGGATATACAACTCGACGATAATATTTTTAGGGTTTTTCGTATCGAAATACAGTTTTTTCACCTGGCCGACCTTCAGTCCCTTGAGCGACACGGGATTGGCTGCAACCAGGCCGTTTACCTGGTCGTAAACGGCATAGAAAGTTCTGCTGGTTTTCAGCAATTCAAGCCCTTTTAGATACATCAGACCCCAGATGAGGATCGCCGTGGCTATGACAAATACAACGCCTACTTTTATCTCTTTCCTTATTTTCACGACTCGTGTTTTATGCAAATTTATAAATAAAACGGCTATTTCCCAAGGAGCCTGCCGGCCTCATCGTTGGGGATGCGTGTCCCGTTCCTGAAGATGACGATAAAAGCATCGGCTACCCCCTTCTGTTTTACCTCTTTCAGAATTTCCTCAGCCCCGGGCAGCGTTGATGCGTCCCCCACTGTATACTTGTACATACCGCGATGCCTGTAAACTTTAACATTGCTGAAACGTACCAGCCGGGAATCCCTGCTGTCGAGTTTGTCGACCGTGGCCGCAACCTGCACCCTGAAGGATAAACCCGGTTTAGCCGGTATTGCGGCAGGGCTGCTGTCTGTCTTTTCCGGTTCATTCACCACCCCGCCGGTGCTTTTTTTCTGCCTGGCTGCAACTGCTGCAGCTTTGATTTTCAGGGAATCATCGCCGGTAGTTGTTTGCCCGGCCTTTACAGGATTGGCGACATTCTCCCTGAAACTCTTAAATGCCTTGAAAATAGCCGTCACCACGTGGTCCTGTCCGAGGTCGGACATTAAGAACAGCTCCTCTTCGGGGTTGCTTATATAACCGGTTTCCACCAGGACGCTTGGCATTGCTGTCTTGTACAGCACCATGAAGCCGGCCTGCCTTACACCGTGGATAGCACTGCCGTGGCGCTTTTCGAGTTGAGCCTGGATGGCGGTTGCCAGATCGGTGCTTTGGTCGAGGTTGGAGTTCTGGTACAACGAAAATATGATATATGACTCATCTGCGTTGGGATCGAAGCCGTTATAGGTCGACTGGTAGTCGGATTCAAGAAGGATAGATGCATTCTCAAGTTTCGCTATGTTCAGGTTGGCCTGTGATTTGTGCAAACCCATCACGTACGTTTCGGCACCCTTGAGGGAGTGGTTTGGATTGGCGTTGCAATGAATGCAGATAAACAGATCTGCCTTGTTTTCATTGGCTATTTCAGCCCTGCGGTGCAATTCAACAAAGTTATCCTTGTCACGGGTATAGATCACGCGCACATCCTTCATGGTTCGTCTGATCAGCCCTCCCAGTTTAAGTGCAATGGCAAGGTTGATATTCTTCTCCCGGGCATGCAGCCCGATCGCTCCGGGATCATGGCCGCCATGACCGGCATCGATCACCACAGTCTGTATGGCGCTTCGTCTCTGGGCAGGCAGACTTACCGAAAACAATATCAGAAAAATAACAGGCAAAAGCCATGAAAATCGCGGCATCCGTGAATTTGGATTGTTAAAGTATCTTAAAAAAAGCAGTAGTCTCGATAATTTTGAGTAGTTTTGAAAGCCGAAGAATAACGGACTTCAACGCCTTTTTATTCTGAATTTTTTTTACAAAACAAAGATAGAACATTCACCTCAGAATTCAGAAAAGAAGTTGTTAACGAAAATATTAACAAGGTCTTTCCTCAATGCTCTTTTTTTGATCCCTTTCTTCCTTGGAATCACGAATGTGGTGGCACAGGACTCGATACGGCAGAAGAAAGAAGACAAGATTGTCGTGCCTGCTGGTCAGACTGATATTGCCCGGAAAGACTCCATCCGTTTTGACACCATTCACAGCGATTCGATCCCTGCTGACACGACGCGTGCCGATACCATTCCCCTCAAAAAACCAAAGAAGAACAGGCTCGAGGGCACCGTTGATTACGCATCCAGGGATTCCATCCGGTTCGAGATAAAGGGGCAAAAAGTATTCCTGTACAAGGAGGCCAACATCAAATACAAGGAGATCAGCCTGAAGGCCGCCTATGTTGAGATCAATTTCCCAAAAAACCTTGTTTATGCAACAGGAACCAAGGACACGACCGGGAAATTGACCGGCACGCCTGAATTCAAGGAGGGCTCTCAAAACTTCAAGTCCAAAATCATCAACTATAATTACACCACAAAGAGGGGATTCATCAACACGGTGTTTACCAAGCAGGATGAAGGCTACCTGCACGGGACCATCGTGAAAAAGATGGAAAACAACATCACCTATATGAAATCGGGTTCCTTTACAACCTGCGACCTGGAGGAAAATCCGCATTTTGACTTCAAATTCAGCAGGGGAAAGGTGATTCCTGGGAAACGTGTAATAACCGGCCCTGCATATATGGAAATTGCGGGGGTCGGCACTCCGCTCGTCATACCGTTTGGCTTTTTTCCAAACCGGTCGGGACAACGGTCCGGGATCATCATCGGGCAGTATAACGAATCGGCAAACCGCGGCTTCTATTTTGAAAATTTTGGTTATTACTGGGGAATCAGTCAATACATGGATCTCACGGTACATGCCGACATTTATACCCGCGGGAGCTGGGCCATCAAGCCATCCCTGCGATACAACAAACGATACCACTTCAATGGCGCCTTCAATTTCAACTATGCTGTGAATCTTATAGGAGAACCGGGAACTCCCGGGTTCCAGGAATCAAAGGATTTCCAGGTAAGATGGGTTCATACGCAGGATCCGAAGGCACGCCCGCACAGCACCTTTTCGGCGAATGTCAACATCGTCAGCAATTCTTTTAATAAGAACACCATTACAACCAGCGCCCAGACATACCTTTCGAACACCTTCCAGTCAAGTATCAACTATGCGACAAATTTCGCACAGAAATATTACCTGAATCTCAACTTCAACCACAGCCAGAACACCCTTAACAAAACCATAAACATCACCCTGCCCCAGCTTTCATTCTCTGTGAACCAGTTTTATCCCTTCCGCAAACAGAACCATGTAGGAAAAATGAGGTGGTATGAACAGATCAGCATGAAGTACAACACCGACCTTGAAAACCGTTACAACACGGTTGATTCCAACTTTATGCACGGGAACTGGGCCGATTCGATGCAGAACGGAATGAAGCACAGCATACCCATCAACGGTACATTCAGGGTCCTGAAATATTTTAACTGGTCAAACTCTGTCAACATCAACGACCGGATGTACCTGAGCACCATCAGGAAATATTATGAGAAGGATACCACATACCGTGGAACCGATACAATTCTGCCGGGATACCGGACACGGAATGTTCATGCGTTCGCCAATGCATTTGATTTTTCACTCTCCACCTCGCTGAGTACCACCATTTATGGCATGTACCAGTTCAAAAACAGCCTTGTCAAAGCGATCCGGCACATGGTCAAACCCTCGGTAAGCTTCAGTTATGTCCCCAATTTCGGGGCGGCCGGGCTGGGTTATTACCATCACATTGAAAATGACACAAACAGGATCAATCCAGGGTTTTACTCCATATTCCAGAATACGATCTACGGGGGACCGGCAGGCCAGAAATCGGGGACTGTCTCTTTCTCTCTAAGCAACAACCTCGAGATGAAGGTCAGAAACCGGAAGGATACCGTTACCGGGACGAAGAAAATCCCGCTGATCGACGACCTGAACATCGGCTGTTCATATGATGTGGCGCGCGATTCGGTAAACTGGTCACCTATTACTGTCAGCGGCCGTACCACCATCATCAAAGGACTTGCCCTTCAATACCGCAGTATCTGGGACATGTATGCAAGGGATTCGCTGGGGAGGCGCACCAATACCACTCAATGGAAGGCGCATCACCAGTTTCTCCGTCTCGACAACACCTCCTGGAGTACAGGGTTCAGTTATTCCTTTGCTTCCGATAAGCTGAAAAAGAAAAAAACAAGCGACAAGGGTACGATCGAGGAGAGGAAGGATGTTCTTGATTATTACGACTACTATGTCGATTTCGACATTCCCTGGAGTCTATCTTTCAACTACACTTTTTCATTTAACAAGGTGTGGAACAACGCAGTTAAGAAACGGACTTCCACGATCAACCAGACTCTGGGATTTAACGGCCAACTAAACATCACGCCGAAATGGAAAATCACCCTCACCTCCGGGTGGGATTTCGTCAGCAAGCAAATCTCCTATACATCCATCGATGTTTACCGCGATCTGCACTGCTGGGAAATGAGGTTCGGCTGGATTCCAAAGGGCGGCCAGCAAAGCTGGAACTTCAGCATCAACGTGAAGGCCGGCATCCTGCAGGACCTGAAGCTGAACAAGAAAAAGGATTTCAGGGACTTTGTCAATTAATCATTGAAGTAGCGAGGCAGCGAAAAAGCGAAAAAACAAAATCATGTATTTAAAATCGTAATTATGAAGACCATCATCTCCACCCCCGATGCCCCTAAGGCAATAGGTCCGTACAGCCAGGCAGTTGAGGCCAATGGCATCGTGTTTATCTCCGGGCAGATCCCCCTTGATCCTGCTACCGGCAAATTTGCCGAGGGAGGCATCACCGAACAAACCGAACAGGTGATGAAAAATATCGGGGCGATCCTGTCGGAAGCCGGTCTAAGCTTCAGTGATGTTGTGAAATCCACCTGCCTGCTGTCCGATATGGATAATTTTGCCGCCATGAATGCAGTTTATGGAAAATATTATGCAACAGCCCCGCCAGCCCGCGCGGCATACGCAGTTGTGAAACTTCCCCTCGGGGCCCTGGTCGAAATTGAGACCATCGCAACCAGGTCAAAATAGAAAAGAAATATTGGACTGGCCTCCCCAAATTCACTAAACACTCAAGATCATTTTTATTTTTTCCGGGTGTTCGTGCTTGTTTCGCCATTTCGCGATTTCGCGATTTCACTATCTCGCTACCTCCCCGTCAGCACATAGGGCGCCCATATAGTCGGCAGGGCAGTTTCGGGACAGCTGATCATATGAAGTTTTACCTCGCGCAGGGATTCTGAAAAACTTTTTCCGGAGAGCCAGATACGGTAAAAGGAGACCATAAAGCTCCCTGCCAGTTTATCGTTTACGCTCCAGAGCGTTGAGAGCACATTCCTGGCGCCAGCCAGGAAAAACACACAAGGGAGTGAACAAACGGTATCGCCCGACTTCTGTTTTTCAATTCCCGAGGAACAGGTATTCAGTACAATAAGGTCGGCCTGCAGGCGCAGTTTCGGGATTTCGTCCACCGAGAGAATCCCGTTATCGGGAGGCCCATTTTTACCCGAAGAATCGTAACCCCAGAACAGGAAACCTTCATTGCGGGGGTCACTGACATCCCGAAGGAAGTGCGTGGCCAGGTGAACGATTTTTCCCCGCCCTGCCACCGATTTAAAATATTCCTTATCCGAATTCCGGCCACTTACAAGCCATCTGGACAATCCCTTCTGACGGAATAGTGAACCAATCTCATTAATTTCCATTTTTGATCCCGGCAGGGGGCTCACTCCGGGGTAATCTGAGAATACCGGGGAAAATCCCATAAAGGCAAACCGGTGGTCATCGGGGGAACTCTCATGTTCATCGTTCACCTCACAGGCGAGGGTCGACCAGTTCAAGGGCGAACAATGATAAACAATCTCAAAATCCCTGATCAGGTAATGAATATTGCAAATATTATACGGGGGTGCAATGGCATCATTCAATACGAAAGCCTCAAAAGGAAGCCCCGTCAGCCTTTCATCAGGTATGATGATCAACCGCCTCTTTCCGGGCAGCAATTCCTTGACCGGATCGACCAGGAAGAGGTAGAGCACCTGCCCCAGGATTGAAAACTCATTCGGATCGGCCGACATCAGCTTTTTACGGAACGATTTCATGGATTCCCAGAACAGCGGATTGAGTGACTGGCTCGCTAACAAGGTTGAGTCGACGGTAACTGCATTGACCTGTACGGATGAGTCGGTCAGGAAATAGGCCAGCATAACCTCATCAGGTTTCAGGTTTTGCCGGATATTCTCCGGCACTGCGGGGGCAATCACCGGCTGGGCATTGCCCGCAGAATGAATCACAAAGATGATCATCCCTGGCAGCAACCAACTTCTCCAGGAAACAAGGTAGTTTTTCATTTCACTGTTTCAGATAAAACTGTTCAGTCGAATTGCCCGGGATTCGTCTCATACAGCACAACATATTTGTTAAGGTGATCTGAAAACATAAAAGAGGGTCAGCTTCCCCATAAACACAAGTTCATCATCATAAATTATTTTCCAATAATACAAACCCTGCGGAAACACAGCTGTTTCCATGCGGTATTCATTTCCGGAGATGCAGGATGTATCAAAAACGACAATCCCGTGGTTATTCAGCAAAACAAGATTGACAGGTAACCTGGTGTTACCCGGAGTCCACCTGAAGTCTACCGGAAGCCCCTTCAGGGCAGTAACATTGGCGGAGGGCAATACCAACCTGAATGGCGCGGCCCGGGTGACCGAACCAGCCAGCAACTCCAGTTCCGCCATTGGTTTAAAGTTGTCAGCAAGTAAAGGTTCGCGCAGAATTCCATCCTTGTCCAGGGATAACGGATTGGTCAACGGCCCATTTTCCACTACCCGCTCGTCCAGAGGATTTTCGTGCACCGGTTTTTTTAACGGCAGGATGGTTCGTTGACCTGATAAAACGGGGGCTGATTCTGGTTTTCGCCCGATCAGGTAAACAGCTGCTCCAATCGCCGCAAGACACAGGATGGCTGCAGCGAGCCTGAGCCATTTGACAAGGAACCTGTGTTTTCCGGCTTTTAAGGCAACAGTATTAATCCTGCCCATTAACTCCAGCATTTCTTCATCCTGAAGGAAAGTATTCAGCTTTGAATCGATAAAAACTTCGGCACGCAGCAACGGATTGTTGTTCATCTGCTGCTGAAAGTAACTCCTTTCGGGTTCGCCGAGTTCCTGATCATTGTAACGGTCAATCCAATCGCCGGTTATTGCAAATTCTTTCATATTCTATGAATTGATAGCATTCAGGATCAATCATTATTTTCTTTCTCAACAGCTCCTTACACGAATATTTCCGGGTTTTAACATAAATCTCATCCTTGTATTTCAGCATCCGTGCAATCTCCTTGTAGGAGATACCGAGACAGTACAATTTTATTATCCGCTGACATTCGGTGGGTAACAACATCAGGTTTTTGTAAAACAACCTGTTAATTTCCAGGGTTTCTTCCGTCAGTGCCTGCTCCTCCGGCGAATATACTTCCGGTGGCTCCCTGACTTCAAAATCGGATTGGTAAAGCAGCCTGAATTTACGCTCCAGGCGCTGCATCCAAAGGTTTTTACAGATCGAAATAAAATAGGTTTTCAGACTGCATTCCAGGTTGAATGACCTCCCCATGCTTCGCTTATACAGGACAATAAGGGCATCCTGTATCAGGTCTTCCGTATCCTGCTGGGTTCCCGAATTCTTCTTGACCAGATGCCGCACAATTGGGCCAAACTCCTCGTAAATGTAGGAGATGCAACTGCTTTTCCTTTGTCGCAGCCCTTCGATAATCATATTATCCGAATAATCAAGAATCATATGCGCCAATTCTGGTCCTGCTGCTTAATCGGTCAAAAATGAAATGGTTGTGCAATTGTTAATAACTTTTTCAGTTAATAAAACATCATTTTTCATAGTGACATCAGGAAGGCTGAAAAGGTTGCGTTGGTGGATAAATTTATGTTTATCCGGGGTAAAAATCTTAACAATCGGAAAACAGGGCAGAGGTTTTTACGGGTTCTGTTTCAAAAATTTGGATTAATACAGATATGAACATATTTCATAACAATAATTGCAGTAAATTTATGCCATTATTTCAGGGCCAATTTTGTAACCATAACCGTTGATGGAGAAAAGAATCAAAAGCATCACTATCACACAGTTCGACTATATCATCAGGAATGTAAACGATGAAGAGCTGGATATTCATGGCCACCCCCATCATTTCACCGAATTTGATCCCGAGGGTAGAATGATCAGGGAGGTTAAATATAACCGGCTGGGAAATCTTGAGGAGATGGTTGAATATGGTTACGACACGAATGGAAATTTAATCCGTGAATCCTATTATCCCGAGGAGAATGAACTCGCAGAGGAGAAACTCTATGAGCGGAATGAATCGGGGCAGATCGTTCGTGCCTTTAAAAATTACCAGGATGGATCGGTTGATACAATCACCTACGATTATGATCAGTCGGGACAGCTGGTTAAGAAAACCACCACTTCTGACGAGGGGGAGATTGACCAGGTTGAGAAGTTTGAATGGGATAATGGGACGCTTATCGGCCATGAGATACTGGATGGCGAAGGAGAAAATGTCTCCTTTCAGGATGAGAATCCGGTGCCGGCCGGTGAGACACGAACCAGGCAGAATGCCAAAAACCAGGTGATAAGCGAGGAGGAGCTGGATGAAAATGGGGATGTGTATATGACCGTAAACCGCAGCTACGATGAGAATGACAATGCTGAGGAGGTTGAGGTTTTCATTGATGGTCGCGGGCATTCCATCAGCCGTCATTATTTCCTTAAATACGGTTATGTTTTTTACGATTAATCAAAGCTTCCCCAAAAGCATATAACAATTAACATTTTACCCTATGACTAAATATTTCATAATTATACTCTGTGTTGTCATCATGGCTCCCTTTGCCGGATGCAAGAAGAAACAGGGCTTCGATCCGATGGCAAAAGGGCGGAATGATTTTATCGGGACCTGGACAGGTTCCATTTCGACCTTTAAAAACAACAAGTTGTTGAAGGAGAGCGGTAATGTCATGATCTACCTGGAATCGGAAAGCAGCCTCACCGGGATTTTATTCATGAATGAAACCATCGTATTTCATGAATTCCAGATTCTCAACGGCACCCTATATTTCAAAATTCCCTGTAACGATCCCCTTAATCCAACTTGTCAGAACTGGAGCCTTGGCGGTTATGCGGTGTTTACAGAAGAGGGAAAAATTGACATCCGTATTTCCGGCAATCAATGCGGACCATTCGGCAGTGAATATATCGACTGGAATGGTTCACTTGTAAAAACAGTGATTTCAGCCGATTCAATTCCGTATAACTCGTTTGCAAAAACCGGGAATTCATGGACCTATAAAACCACCCTGAAGAACGGCGATACATGCCAGGTGCAGAAACAGATCAATTCGGGTTCTTCCAACTTTGTTTTCCAGGGAGTATCCACCCAAACGTGCGGTTGGAACGGGTCATCAATTAAACTGAAATGGGTTGTCTCACCTGCCTCGTTTTCAATTCTCACCGATTCCACCTTCTGCCTTTCTTCATTCGACTTCCCAATTAATGCAAAGCCCGGCGTTGTTTACAGCTCCATTCTCCACAATGACACCAACACGGTTT
This sequence comes from Bacteroidota bacterium, assembly GCA_037139685.1. Lineage (GTDB taxonomy): Bacteria > Bacteroidota > Bacteroidia > Bacteroidales > FEN-979 > CAIVAT01. Next base: position 7,936 of record JBAXFZ010000018.1, on the reverse strand, counting down.
CGCTGTTGGATACTAATCTTCTGGTGAAAACTGATGCTGGTAATTTTTACTGTAACCGTTTCAGGTATACAGAACCCGTTATAAGTGGAGATGGCCGGATCATTAAGAGGACTTTGCTCTGGCTGAATAACCGCTACGGAGTTATCAGGCAGGAGGTTGAAAATCCCGTCGATTCCACCGATGTTCAGGTCCAGGTACTCTCGGCAAAGAATTTTTAACCTTCGAAAAGGTTGCTGATCAACGAATCTTCCACAAGATTCGGCAGGGTTACATTCAATTTCGGTTCAATCTTCATAGCCCGTTTGATAGCGGTCAGTGCTTCATTGTTGCGGGCCCATGCACGGCGGGCGATTCCGTTGTTCACATCCCAATGGAGCATCAGGTTTAGCCTGCGCCCGGCATCAGCAGTGCCGTCGAGCAACATGCCAAACCCCCCGTTGATAACCTCTCCCCAGCCAACCCCGCCTCCATTGTGAATCGAAACCCATGTAGCCCCGCGGAAACTGTCGCCGATTACATTCTGAATGGCCATATCGGCTGTGAAGGCTGAACCGTCGTATATATTTGAGGTTTCCCGGTAAGGCGAATCGGTACCGGAAACATCGTGGTGATCGCGCCCTATGACGATCGGGGCTGAAATACGGCCATCTTTGACAGCCTCGTTGAATGCTTCGGCAATCCGGGTTCGTCCTTCACAATCGGCATAAAGAATTCGGGCCTGCGAGCCTACGACCAGGTTATTTTTACCGGCCTCACGGATCCAGTGTATGTTGTCGCGCATCTGCATCTCAATTTCGGGAGGAGATGTCCTTGCAATCTCCTCCAGCACCGTTGCGGCAACCTGGTCGGAAACCAGGAGGTCGGCCGGGTCTCCCGAGGTACATACCCACCGGAACGGGCCAAACCCGTAGTCGAAGAACAACGGGCCCATAATATCCTGCACATAGGAAGGGTAAATAAAAGTTCCGTCGGCATTCATTACGGCAGCACCGGCCCTTGAGGCCTCCAGCAGGAATGCATTCCCGTAATCCCAAAAATACATTCCGTTTTCAGCCATCCTGTTAATGGCATTCACCTGGCGGCACAGTGATTTCTGCACGGCAACCCTGAACATGGCCGGATCTTTAACCATAAGCAAATTGGACTCTTCAAAAGACAGCCCCGCCGGGTAGTATCCGCCAGACCAGGGATTGTGAAGCGATGTCTGATCGGAACCCAGTTCTATCTGGAGTTTGTGTTCGGCAAAATACTCCCACAAATCAACAATGTTACCCTGGTAAGCAAGTGAAACGGCCTCCCTGTTGCAGACGGCCTGCATCAGGCGCCTTAGCAGTTCGGGCAGTTCGGTGAATACCTCATCAACCCAGCCCTGTTCATGCCGTTTTTTAACAACCGCAGGATTGATCTCAGCAACAACACCTATGGCTCCGGCAATAACTGCAGCCTTTGCCTGGGCGCCCGACATGCCTCCCAGGCCGGATGTGACAAAGACGGTTCCCCTGATCGAATCGGCGGTTACCTTGCGGGCCGCATTCAAAATCGTAATTGTCGTACCGTGTACAATCCCCTGCGGACCGATGTACATGTACGAACCGGCGGTCATCTGGCCGTACTGCGTCACTCCCAGTGCATTAAACCGCTCCCAGTCATCGGGTTTCGAATAGTTGGGAATCATCATGCCATTGGTCACAACGACACGGGGAGCATCGGCATGGGAAGGAAAAAGCCCCAGGGGATGCCCCGAATACATCACCAGCGTCTGCTGGTCGGTCATGATGGCAAGATACTGCATGGTGAGCAGGTATTGGGCCCAGTTCTGGAATACGGCGCCGTTTCCGCCATAAGTAATCAGCTCGTGCGGGTGCTGGGCAACCGAAGGGTCGAGATTGTTCTGGATCATCAGCATGATGGCAGCAGCCTGCATGGATTCATGAGGATACTCCAGAATATTCCTGGCATGCATCGGGTAGGTTGGACGAAACCGGTGCATATAGATACGGCCAAATTTCTTCAACTCCTCTGCAAATTCAACGGCAAGCACCTGATGATGGCGGGGGTCGAAATATCTCAGGGCATTTCTCAGGGCAAGTTTTTTATCCCCTGCCGAAAGAATATCCCTGCGCACAGGGGCGTGATTGGCATTGGCATCATAAGGCCCCGGGGCTGGCAGGTCTGAAGGAATACCCTGCAGGATGGTTTGTTTGAAATCGGTTGTAACCATAGGAAAACAGCATTGTTATTATGACAAAGATATCAAATATTAAATTTTCTCCTGGGAGTTTTGCAATATCTGGTAGAGAAATTCGCGGGCCCTGAAGAGCTGTGCCTTAACAGTTCCAAGCGGGAGATTGAGCTCAGTGGCGATCTCATCGTACGACCATTCTTTAAAATATTGCAATTCAATCAATTGACGGTAGTGCGGTTTCAATTTCTCAACCACATCATGCATCATTTGGATCTTCTGCTTTTCAATGATCTTTTCTTCGGGATCGAGGGTACGGGAAGGAATATTGGCAGGATTATCGGAAGAATCGCCATCGTCGTCAAAGGTGTCGGAAAACTGGATCCTCTTTGATTTCCGCAGGAAATCAATGCAATTGTTCGCAGCGATCTTGAAAAGCCATGTGCTGAATGCAAAATTGGGCGTGTACTGTTTCAGATTTTTAAATGCCTTGCCAAAGGCCTCAATTGTCAGATCCTCGGCGTCTGTGGGATTGTTGGTCATCTTCAGCATCATGAAATAGAGCGAATCGCGGTATTTGTTGAGCAATTCGGCATAGGCCTGCTGATCGCCATAGTCAAGGGCCTGGTTTACCAGTATGATATCGCGCCTGGCCTTTTCAGTGAGATGATCCGCTATTTCCATCGGGTTGGCTTATGGAAAACATTGGAGATCATGGTACCCGCATTGAAAAGCAACAGGAGTATTTCATAAAATGGAAGAAATGCCACTAAATCCCTCTCATTCAGTTTCTTCATACACCCGGCTAGGACGACGTATTGGGTTATCAGCCGGAGCAAAAAGAGCCCGAGGACCGGGATTACCGACCAGTTCAGGCACAGGAGGAGTATGAAGAGGGCATAAAACGAAACGAGGCTAAAGGCATAAAGCCAAAGCAGGAGCTTATGTTTGAACTTATACAGGTGGTTTGTAGAAAAATGCCTTTTTTTCTGGGTGATCCATTGTCCCAGGGTCTCCTTCGGTTCGGAAAAGGTATAGCTGTCGGGGTGGACCATAACGGAGGTGTTCGACCGTTTGGCCACCCTGTTGATGAATAGGTCGTCATCGCCCGAATTGACGCGGTAATGGGAGATGAACCCATTGTTTTTATAGAACACCCGCTTCAAATAGGAAAGGTTGCGCCCCACGCCCATGTATGGGACCCCTGCCAGTGCATATGAAAGGTATTGAATGGCAATGTGCACTGTATCAAAACGTATCATCTTGTTTAGAAGTCCTTTGCTGCGGTAGTAGGGCCCGTATCCCAGCACTACTTCGGTTTTTGCAGTAAAGGCACCCTGCATATGGCGAATCCAGTCCTTCGAGCCGGGTTTACAGTCGGCATCTGTAAGAAGCACCAGGTCAAACTTTGCCGATTTGATGCCGATCGAAAGGGGGAATTTTTTCCCGGTGAAGAAGTTGAGATCCTGCTGAATGACGATATTTTTCAGGTTTGGGTACTTTTCGGCGAGATTCGACAACAGGTATTGGGTATCATCTTCGGAAGAGTGGTTTACAACCAGCACTTCGAAATTGGGATAATCCTGTTCGAGGATGAGCGGAAGATTCTCTTTCAGATGATGGTATTCGTTGCGGGCACAGATGACTACAGATACTCCTTTCGGCGCTTCCCCGCTTTCACGTTGTTTAACCCGTGCAAGGCGCCAGAAAAAAAACCAGTAGAAAAAGAGCTGCAGCAAAAGAACCATCGAGAAGGCTCCCAGCAGAATTAATGGAAAAAACTGTGTATTGATCAATAGATCAATCATTTAAATTATATTAAAATGAATCAGCAAATATATTCATTCTGCCCATACAAACGCCCGGAATGTGGATAAAATGACAGGATCGTTGAAAACCAGCAATTGATTAAACAATTGCTCGTTGAAACTGGAAGAACCCTTACCTTTGCCGGAGTTTTAAAATAACGCTTTTGCAATTCGACATATCACATCGCGACAATGGCACTGCAGCCAGGGCCGGCACGCTCGTTACGGATCACGGTTCCATAGAGACCCCGTTTTTCATGCCGGTTGGCACAGCGGGAGCCATTAAGGCCCTGCATATTAAGGATTTGCGCGATGAGGTCAAGGCGCAGATCATGCTGTCAAACACCTACCATCTCTATCTCAGGCCGGGGGTTGACATCATCTCCCGGGCGGGCGGTTTGCACAAATTCAACGGGTGGAGCAAGCCTATCCTCACCGACAGTGGCGGCTACCAGATCTATTCGCTGGGGGATATCCGCAAATTCACCGACGATGGTGTTGTTTTTCAATCGCACATCGACGGTTCGAAGCATGTCTTCACCCCGGAAAAGGCGATGGATGTTCAACGGGAGCTTGGAGCCGACATTATTATGGCCTTTGATGAATGCACTCCCTACCCTTGCGACGAAACCTATGCCCGAAAGTCGATGAAGCGCACCCATTACTGGCTTAAACGCTGCGTCACCCGTTTTGAAGAGACTGCTTGTCCGCATGGCTATACACAAAGCCTGTTCCCGATTGTCCAGGGGAGCGTCTATCCTGAACTCAGGGCCGAATCGGCAAGGGTCATTGCAGATGTTGGTGCGGATGGCAATGCCATAGGAGGATTGTCGGTGGGCGAGCCGGCGGCCATGATGTACGACATGACAGGACTGGTTTGCGGGATCCTTCCGGGTGACAAGCCGCGCTACCTGATGGGCGTCGGAACACCTGCGAATATCCTTGAATGCATCGCCCTCGGCATCGACATGTTCGATTGCGTGATCCCTACCCGGAACGGACGCAACGGTATGCTTTTCACCCGGAACGGGATCATGAACATAAAAAATGAAAAGTGGAAGGATGACTTTTCACCACTGGAGGCCGATGGAGAGGTTTATGCGGATCTGCAATACAACAGGGCATTCCTCCGTCACCTGTTTATTTCCAAGGAGATCCTCGCCCCGATGATTGCCACCATGCATAACCTCGGGTTCTATATCTGGCTGATGAAGGAGTCAAGAAAACAAATAACCGCGGGAACCTTTTCTGCCTGGAAAGAGAAAATGGTAAAACAACTGATGCAACGATTGTAATATTTTTACGTTAAAGTGATCATGCGCACGATTGACCGTTATATTATCAAAAAATTCCTGGGGACATTCTTCTTCACCCTTGTTCTTTTGGTTTTCATCGTGATCGTCTTCGACATCTCGGAAAAAATTGATGATTTCCTGCGCACCGAGCCCCCCCTGAGAGCCATTATTTTCGACTATTACCTCAATTTTGTTCCCGGTTTCATGAACCAGTTCAGCTACCTGCTGACCTTTATCGCGGTGATTTTCTTCACCTCGAGAATGGCCTCCGATTCGGAGATTGTGGCGATCCTGAGCAGCGGTATCAGTTTCTGGCGACTGCTTTACCCCTACTTCATCTCCGCAGTTTCGCTGGGGTTGCTCTCATTTTTCCTGGCCAATTTTATCATTCCCTACACCAACAGGAGCATGTTTGCTTTTGAAAACAGGTACATACATCCTCCCAAGGGAGAATTTACCGATCAGAACATTCACAGGCAGATCAGCCCGGGAACCTTTATCTATCTTGAAAATTTCAACACCCACACCTCCGTGGGCTGGAAGTTCACCCTTGAGAAATTTGAGAAACGCGAACTTGTATTCAAACTCAGGGGCGACGATATCAAATGGGACAGTTTAAGGTCAAAATGGCAGATCACCAACTACTACACCAGGAGGATCAGCGGGATGAACGAATCGCTGAAAAGGGGGCAGAAACTTGATACGGTACTGCCATTTGTTCCCCGTGACTTTATGGAAGATATCGAAGAGGTTAAAATCATGAATTACTTCGTCCTGCGTGAACATATCAAAAACAAGGAGCTGCGCGGAGATCCGGATGTAATCAAGTACAAGGTGAAAAAATATGAGCGGATGGCGTTCCCATTTGCAACCATCATCCTGACAATAATAGGTGTTTCGGTTTCCAGCCGGAAGGTACGGGGCGGCATCGGGTTTCACCTGGGGCTGGGACTGGCCCTTACATTTATCTATATTCTTTTCATGCAGGTTTTTACTGTCTTCGCCACCTTCGGCGATCTCCCTCCACTGCTTGCCGTATGGATTCCAAACCTCATATTCGGGGTCATTGCGGCCTTTCTGATCAGGATCGCTCCAAAATGAGGTAGCGAGGTAGCGAGGTAGCGAAATGGCGAAAAACGGGGTAGCGAGGTAGCGAAGTAGTGAGATGATGGGGTAGCTGGCTAGTGAAATAGCGAAATTTTTAGGGATTAAAGGGGTTTTGAAACCCAGATGAAACAACCGGGAAAGAGTTCCCCGGGGGAGACATCACCCCTGAAAAATGCATAGACTGCCGCACCGCTGCCCGACATCGAGGCGTATTCAGCTCCCATATCGTAAAGCAATGTTTTTATTTTTCCGATTACCGGGTATTTTTCGAATACAGGTATTTCAAAATCATTTACAAGAGCGTCCTTCCAGTCAGGTACAGGAAGGTTGACCAGTTCCTTCAGCGGTCTGGCAGGAGCGGCAGGTATTATCGAGGCATAGGCCTCCGCCGTGCTTACATGTACAACCGGGTCGACGATCACCAAAGTCAGCCCTTCAAGGTCAACGTTAAATGGCACCAGGAGGTCACCCTTTTCAAATCCCAGGCAGGGATTGTTTTCAATGAAAAATGGGCAGTCGCTGCCAAGTTGGCTTGCATACTCCCGGAGATGATCGTTATTCAGCCCCAGGCCAAACAAGCTGTTCAGCAGTTTCAGTGTAAAGGCGCCGTCGGAGGAGCCGCCACCCAGTCCGGCTCCCATGGGGATCACTTTATGAAGGTGAATTTTTACAGCCGGGAGGCTGAACTTACCCTGCAGCAGGCGAAAGGCTTCAACGCAAAGATTCCTGGCGGCATCCCCTGGAATTTCCAACCCGGAAACATGGAATCCGAAAATTCCATCCGCAGCAGGTATAATCTCAAGGGCATCGCTCAGTGCGACCGGATAAAAGAGGGTTTCAATGTTGTGAAAACCATCCAGCCTTTTCCCGATAATGTTAAGGCCGAGGTTTATCTTGCAATTTGGGAAAACAACCATGGTTTTAGTAATACATTAACTGTTTTATCCGTACTGTTTTAACATCCGTGACTACCTTTCTCAACAACCTGAACAGACCGGTCACCTGAGCATGTCGCTAAGTTATCATTTTTTCCCGTCGGGGAAACCAGATGGTTTTGAGAATGCAGGATTTGCAACGAAGTTACTGTCGGTCAGCGACAGCAGGAATGACTTCAGGTCGGCAAGCTGGGGTGGTGCAAGGCGAATCCCGCGGGTGCCGATATGGTGCATCAGCGGGCTTATATATGGTGACCAGACAAGCTGAGAGTTGTAGAAGGCAAGCACCTCGTCGAGTGTCTTAAACCGGCCGTCGTGCATATAGGGCGCCCTGAAGACAAGGTTACGGAGGGTTGGAGCCTTGTATGCGCCGATATCCTGCTGATTTCCTGTAAACGACCGGTGGTCGGCCGGATCGGTATAAACAGAATCCTTGCCATTGTTATAAAAGAGGTTTGTTGTGAAAAGCGGGTTCCCGTCTCCTCCGTGGCAATGAAAGCAATCGCCGCCCTGTTCGGTCATAAACAAAACGTAGCCGTTTCGTTCGGCGTTTGAAAGCTCGGTTTCCCCCCGCAGGAAGCGGTCGAATTTCGAGTCGGCCGAGATGAG
>JBAXFZ010000017.1:0-20810 GCA_037139685.1 Bacteroidota bacterium | reverse complement strand
GTGAGGACCTTTGCCTGGTTTGCCGCGGTTTCCCTGTCGAGAAAGATAAGCGACCGCGCTTTTCCCGATGTACCCGAAGAGGTTAATGTTCGTACGATCTCCTCCCTTGGCACGCTGCACAGTTCAATCATTCCGAACAGCCTCGCCGGGAGGAACATCAGGTCGGCGTAATGATAATCTTTCCCGGGATCAAAACCTGTACCATCCATCATCTTCCGGTAGGGTGCGCAATGCGCATAATGATGACGCGACAGGGAGGTCAGGGTTTTATCAAGAAGTTTTTCCTTGTCAGCCCTGCCAAGGGAATATGGCCGGATATCCGGAAGCTGCGCTGTATTCATGAAATATCCAGTTCGGAATAGATGGTTTTGCCTGCCGAATTCTTCGGAATTTCAGCGCATTGCCTGACGGAAAAAGCTGCTGGGTTGATCCCTGTTGTAACGGAAATATAATTTTGTATTTCAGCCATCCCGGTTTTGCCGGTGGTATAAATGATCATGTGGTCATCCCCGCCGGTGCAGGCGCAATCCGGAACAATATTTTCCAGCAGGCTTTCCATATCATCAAGGTTGATCCTGTTGCCAAAGATCTTAATAAATCTTCTTTTCCGTCCCATTAAATAATAAAAGTTGTCACTGTCCCTTCTTGCAAGGTCCCCGGTATACAGGGTCCCCTGGTTTTCATCTTCCTTTTCCAGGTCATCAGCACAGGCGGCATACCCCATCGAAACATTTTTGCCCCGGTAAACAAGTTCCCCGGTGACATTAGGTTCTTTAATCTCTTTTCCGCTGTCATCAATCAAACTGAATTCACCGCCCGGTATAGCAATCCCGATACTTCCCGGCCTGGTTAACGAATCCTGCGGAGGCAGGTAACTCATCCGCGCTGTCGCTTCCGTTTGTCCGTACATCATGAAAAACTTTTTGCCCGAGAGGTGGCAAAACGTGGAAATTTCACGGCCCAGGTCAATGTTCAGCCTGCCTCCTGCCTGCGTAATCGTTTTCAGTGACGGGAGGTCCATCCTGGAAAACTGAAGCTTGCTCAGTATTTTATAGGTATAGGGAACGCCGGCCAGCGAACTGGCCTCGCGGGTTTTCAGGAAGGTCCAGAAATCTTTGTCCACCAGGGTCTTTGAGGTTAAAAGAATGGCAGCTCCCTTCAGGAAATGGCTGTTTATAACGGAGAGACCATACGAGTAGCACATTGGCAGGGTGGTTACGGGCCGTTCATTTTCATCAATCGATAAATAACGGGCAATTGATGCAGCATTCACCCCGATATTTTCATAACTGATCCTGACAAATTTCGAACTGCCTGTACTTCCCGAGGTTGCCAGCAGCATTGCCAGGTCGTTATGCATCGGGAAACCATGGTTTCTACCTAACTTTACCAGGGAGTAGCCGTGACCGGTAAAAACTGTTTTATCTTGCCGGAAATCATCCAGCCGGTGATCAGGCAGCCATAAGTATTGAGGCTTGTAGAGTTTGATCAGGCCGGCAAGCAACCCGGCGTTGATTTTCGCGTCGAGCATGACAGGAACGATCCTGTTGGCAAGGAATGAAAAATAGCCGCAAATTGCCCCCGGTGTATTCTGGCACAGGCAGAATACAAGGCAACGATGCCGGATTACCTTTAGAACCGATTCTGAAAAATCGCCGATGTCGCCATAAAGAAGATGTGTTCCGTCATCAGCAATGACGGCTGTTTTATCGGGGGAATGGTTTACATTAAATGGTAACATAACATTTACATGGTTACTGCAGTTTTTCCATCCGGGAAACTACAACCTGATGCCATATTTACTCAATAAGTCAAATCCTTTTAAATAGGAATTAAAATCAATAATATCGTCAGTTTCGAACATAATGTCAAAAGTATCTTCGAGTCCGGTTACCAGGCTCATGTGACCAACGGAATCCCATGCATCGATGCCCTGGTAGGTCAGTTTTTTCAAATCCTGTTCCTTCACGCCAAATATTGCAACAAATGTTTGATTGTACTTTTCAATGTCAGTCATATGTTCAGGATCTTCCCTGTTTATACAGGTGTGAAAGATAAATATTTCCAGGAGTGATCAGGGGATTATCAGAAAGCGGTTTAAAAGTGAACCATTCCCCGGTACCGGTCGATACAAAACCCATGTTCCTGAACAGGTCCATTTCCCTTATGCTGAGCGCATTGTTGCTCAATCCCGTATACCTGACAAGAAAAACAGGCTCATTTTCCAGTGATTTAACCATGCTTTTTATGAAGTAATTTACACTCTTTTTTTTCAGATCTTTAGCAAACAATGCCTGCTCTATATAAGCGGTATTGCCGTTCAGGCTGCATATTATCCGGGCTTTTACCCTGTTGCCGTGGTCGAGAAGCTGGAAGAATTTATATTTTACAGGGTAGGGGTTATCCCGGGTCCTCCACCTCAGGTATTCCTGGTCCTGGATTAAAAAAAACAGCCTGTCGGGATAGGCTGCATGCTGGAAGAGGCTTGTATTTTCATCGATCCCGGAACTGATGCGGCAACCATTTTTACTGGCAGGAACAAAGTTTCTTTTAAGTGAACAAACATATGACAGCCCGGTAAGGGCGGCAATCTTAAGCTTACCCCAAACCGTACCTTCTGCCCTGAGTCTTAACAAATATTGACAGCTCTTTGCCGGGTTTAAAACCAGCACGGTATTCACGGACTTAAACGGGGTTTTATACCCCAGCCGCCGGAATGTTGCGGGAAGACTATTGAATCCCCAAAGAAATTCAACCCCGAGGTTCCGGCATGTATCTGTCAACAAGGCATTCAGCTCTTTAAGGATATCCCTGTGCTTGTATTTGAGCAGGGCATTGATTTCAAGCAGCGTATCCTCCCCCTTTGCCGCAAGGATCATTTCACCGACTGTCGAGATCATCCGGTGAATGATCATACATTGAGTCCCGATCAAAACCGGTTCTTTTCCGTCTTCAACCTCCCATGCGCAGGCATAAACAGCTTTGCGGTCAGGACCATCCAAGAACTCCCAGCAGAATTCCCGCGTTCCCCGCATCACTTTTTTTGCATGGCCGTTTAAATTCCGGGTATTGTTATGGAAATCAATAACCGCCCTGTACTCCGAATCGTCTATTAATCTTATTTCAAGCGGCATTGTCAAAGATAGGTTATCGGTTTCCTGCTGCAATATAGACAAATAAATTCAGCCGGCAATTTACCCCAAAGAGGATGCGGATCCGGCAGGTCAGTTCAGATGATGACCGGCTGTCCTGCCGGCCCCTTCGGCAAATTCCCTTCTCGATTCCCTGATATCGGTGAGGTTTTCAGCCGCCCAGCCCACCAGGCCATGCAGGTGGGGGATCAGGGTTGTTCCCCGGCCCGTTAACCGGTACTCTACCCGCGGCGGGATCTGCGGGTAGACCGTCCGAAGCACAAGCCCGTCCGCTTCCAGCGCTTTCAAGGTCACCGTCAGCATCTTCTGCGAGATGGTGCCGATCCACCTGTGAATCTCGTTAAACCGCAGTACTTCGCCCTCAGCCAGGAGCAGCAGGATCAGCACCGACCATTTGTCGCCGATGCGGTCAACGACGTTCCTGATCGGGCAACTGCCGGCCTCTCCATATTTTTTCAGATTTTTTTCGATCATATACTATTGATAATGAGCATTAATAACCTCCAGGTAACCAGGGCACCTTTTGGTGCCTTCTTGTTTTGCCTTCGGGTATGTTGTACCTTTGACTCTCCAAAAGTAACTTAAATACTAATTGTAAGCAATAATAATGTCACACTTTTTAAAAACGATTGAAAAATGAAAATCGGAGTAACAGGAGCGACGGGACAGCTGGGTCGCATCGTCATTGAAAAGCTGAAAGAAAAAATTGGTGCGGGCAATATCGTTGCACTGGTCCGGACCCCGGGAAAAGCGGCCGGGCTCGGAGTGGAGGCACGCAAATTTGATTACGACCAGCCCGGCACGCTGGCAGGTGCACTTCATGGCATTGATAAATTGCTGCTGATTTCGGCCAACGAGATCGGCAAGCGAGCTGCACAGCACATCCATGTGATCGAAGCGGCAAAACAGGCAGGGGTAGGGCAGGTCGTCTATACCAGCCTTCTGCGGGCCGATACATCAAGCCTGGGGCTGGCAGCTGAACACGTTGCCACGGAAAAGGCGCTGGCTGAATCGGGGTTATCGTATGTCATCATGCGCCATGGCTGGTACACGGAGAACAATATGGGCATGCTTGACCAGGTCGTTGCGCATGGCGTTCTTTTAGGCGCTGCAGGCGAGGGGAAAACCTCTTCGGCCGCCCGGGTCGATTATGCCGATGCCGATGTGGCTGTCCTGGCGGGTGAAGGTCACTCCGGGAAGGTTTATGAACTGGCAGGCGATGAATCCTATACCATGAGCGACATGGCAGCCGTCCTTTCGGAGGTATCAGGCAAACCCGTTCAGTATAAGAATTTGCCGGCTGCAGAGTATGCCGCGGTACTTGTCAATGCCGGCCTGCCCGAATTTGTAGCGCAGTTGTACGCCGGGTTCCATGTCGGAACGGAAAAAGGCGATCTGTTCGACGACGGCCGCCAGCTCTCGAAACTGACCGGCAGGCCCACGACCTCCCTCAAAACGGTTGTTGCGCTAACTTTATCAGGCAAGTAACCAGGGGAGATTCAGATTTTTTAAGACTGGAGAATCATCATAATGGAGAGCCATGCGGGTTATCAGCTGAAATACCCTGGTTCATTGTGAATGTGGTAATATCAGGTGAAACGGTTCGATGGCCTACATTCGAAAAAGAATCCTGGCTTAAAATAATCGGAGGTTCGCGATCGTTTCAGAATGGCTGCCATCCGGTTGTTTCAAATTTTCTCATGAATGACAAGGGGCTGATCCTGACAAGGGGCAGCCCCTTTTATTTGCAGCGGGCAGAATAAAACTTTTCAGCTGGGCTGGGGGAAAATACTCCAGACGTGAAGTGAAAGTTCACACCCTTCCTAATTTGAGAGGAAGCATTCCCACTTTAATTTACATTATGGACGGGAAATACCATGATAGTAATATTTTGGATGTACTGTTTACTGAGCCTGAAGCGATATACTTGATGGATAAAGCCTATGTTAATTTCGCTGCTTTGTATTTGATGCATAAAGCCGGTTCGTTTTTCGTCAACTGGGCCAAGGTTACAATTGATTATGAGGATGTCGAATGTAACTATAATATTGATGAACGAACTGGTCTGCGAAGTGATAAAACGATCAAACTGTGGGGACCGAAGTCAAAACGACTGTATCCGGAAATTCTTCGGATCGTTGAATACTACGATGTTGAGAAAAATATTTTGCTTGTCTTTCTAAATAATAACTTCAACGCATCAGCCCTTGAAATTGCACGTTTATACAAGAATCGATGACAAATAGAAGTCTTCTTCAAGTGGATCAAGCAGAATCTGATAATAATAAAACTCCGGGGGCACTCTGAAAATGCGGTAAAAATCCATATTTGGGTCACTGTCTGCACATATCTGCCAGTTGCATATATCAAGAATAAGCTAAAGGCAACCTGTCAGTTTATGAAATAATGCAGATACTGAGCATCTCAGTACTTGATAAAACATCACTGATAGAACTACTTACAGATAACAAGGTAAATCAAAATGTCAAAGAACAATACAATTTACTAATAATGGAATTTTAACGCATCAATAGTGATACATGTTATTGTTTTTAATGCAAACCAATTCCCGAAAGCCCTTCAATCAGGCTTCAATACTGCCTCCCGGAAGCATCATGCCAAACATCTTTTCAACGATATTTTTGCCTTTGCCATTTTTGGCCGGGTCGCGCAAGGCTGAGATGGCCCAGAAGGTAAAGAAGAGCTTTACCTTCATGTTATATGCCGAGGCTCCTGTTGCGATGATCATGGCTGCCAGGATTTTATCCATGTCTCCTGAAAAAACTACCATGGAAAGCTGATCCAGGGTGCCTGCCTTGAGCTGATTTAACTGTGTTTTCAGGTCAGCAAACTGGTTTTCCTATTCTGTGCCCATATAAATTCTGTTAAATGCATTAATGTAAATAATTAGATTTGACAAACGTAGAATTCACCACAACATTAAAGCACTTAAATAGCGTTAAACATACCCGGTAAAAGTGTGATAATTGTCACACTTTATTTGTGAATGTTTTAATAAAACTTCCGGATAATTGCAATCGTTCAGCAATTGTTTTCCCGCATCCTCTTTTTTCATCCCGGTATATGTTTTATGGGACAACTGAAAGGTGAAATGAAGACCTTAAGGATAAGGAAACAAGTTCGGCAGACCGGAAAATCTATGTTAAAGAGTGAACAAAGGCAGGGGAGGTTCGGCTGGATTTTTCTGAAGCCGGTTCATCAAGATGGAACCATTTGTCGGGATGCATGATGGCCGTTGAGCCATATTTGCAGGTGAATTCATTGGTGTGCCGGTTATAAGCGTAATCATGCGACCACTCCTTATAATTTACCTGTATCTGCTTCAGTGCTTCGATCACCTGCAACAATTCCTGGTCTTCCATGGTCGGATGCAGGGAAAGCCTTACCCATCCGGGTTTCTCAGAAAGGTCGCCATTATTGATTTTTTCAGTGATCCTCCTCGACATTTCATGACTGACATTCAGCAAAAAATGTCCATAAGTACCGGCACAAACGCAGCCACCCCGCACCTGGATACCAAAGCGGTCGCTTAGGAGTTTGACGACCAGGTTATAGTGGATGTTTGCAATGTAGAATGAAACGGCCCCCAGACGTTGTTCAATATTGCCGGCCAGAATGGTGATGCCGGGAACTGTACGCAGCCCATTGAAGGCCATCCTGACAAGTTCCTTTTCCCGTTCATGGATATTTCCCGTGCCCATCTGGTTTTTCAGTTCAATTGCCAGGGCTGTGCGTATGGCTTGCAGAAACCCGGGAGTTCCGCCGTCTTCGCGGATCTCGATATTATCAACGAACTTATATTCACCCCAGGGATTTGTCCAGTCGACTGTCCCTCCTCCCGGCTGATCCGGCGCTTTGGAATTGTACAGGGCGGAATCAAAGATCAGAACTCCCGATGAACCGGGGCCGCCCAGGAATTTATGAGGCGAGAAATAGATGCCATCCAGTTTATCAAGCGGGTTTTCAGGATGCATGTCGATCGGGTCGTAGGGTGCCGACGCGGCAAAGTCAATAAAAGCAACACCACCGGCTTCATGCATCAGCCGGGCCATCTGGTGGTAGGGTGTCCGGATACCCGTGACATTTGAACACGCAGTGAAAGACCCGATTTTCACCTTACGATCCTTATACTTTTCCAGTGCCTCTTCAAGCCTGTTCAGGTCAACCAGCATATCCTGACCCGGTTCGACCACCACTACATCTGCCGCCGTTTCATACCAGGAGGTGTGGTTGGAGTGATGCTCCATATGTGTTAGAAATACCACCGGCCGTTCCATATCATTGAGGCACGGTTTATGCGCAATTTTTCCGCAGGTTTTCAGTCCGAGTATCCTCTGGAATTTCACGATCGCACCGGTCATGCCGAAACCGGGGGTTATGATGATATCATCTTTCCCGGCATTGACATGGCTTTTGATCAGCTGATGGGCCAAATGGTAAGATTCGGTCATTAACCGTCCGTTCTCGCTGGTTTCTGTATGGGTGTTCCCGACAAACGGGCCAAAAGACAGGGTAATCCTGTTTTCAATGGGTATGTAAAGCCTGCCGCTGGCGATCCAGTCAGCATAAATCATCGTCTGGCGGCCATAGGGGGTGTCAAACCTCTGTTGATTTCCCACGATATTCTTGCGGAACTTTGTAAAATATTGTTCTTGAACCATAAACTTTGTCAACCATTAAGGACTGCAACAGGTATTGGATTCCATCAGCAATGTAGTATCCATATATTGCATGATTACTTTTGTAATGATCACCTCGTTCGTGGTGACCACGCTGACCTGCTGCGATTTTATCCACTCCTGCAGGTCACTTGTGGCAACGTTGACGATGATTGTATTGCAATCTGCCAGGTTGCAGAAAACACCATTCATTTGAGTCAGAATATCACCGGGTTTATTCCATCGAAGTTCCTCGGCGGTGATCTCGCCACCTTCGACTGATAAAACCAGGAACCCCCTGGGATTAATTGCATACGATGACATCATGATGCCATCTTCTGTTGGAATTGCTATTTTCATTGTCCCCTGAATTTATTGTGACTGTTTATCCATCGTCATCAAAATTAGTAACTCCAGCTGTGAGGAAGAAAACTATTAATGTGATTATTAAACACTTGTATGTGTGATAATCATTATTGGTTCATGTGATATACATGTTTTATAAATGTGATATAAATCACACGCTTGTGTGGTAAAAAATTGCAATTTTGCATTTGATAATAACTGCTATACCTGATAACCAGCAAAGATGATTTCTGATTTTAGCGCCAAATTAAACACCTGCAGAGATTGCTCGGAAAAATCCTGCGCTGCCGCCATACTTCATGCCAGGGAGATTGACCTGATCAGGGAAAACAGCCGTGCCACCGAATTCAGGAAAGGGGATATTATGGTTCACGCCGGATCAATGACCTCCCACATCATTTATTTAAAATCGGGCCTTGTCAAGGAATATGTAAAAGGCGCAAACGAAAAGGAACAGATCCTTCAGATTGTCAGCAAATTCACATACCTTGGCCTTCCCTCGTTATTTGGTGACCGTGTCAACCACTATTCCTATGCGGCCCTCACCGATGTTACAGTATGTTATATAGATGTCAATATTTTCAACCAGCTTATCCGCGACAATGGTAATTTTGCTTATGAAATCCTGATATCGGTAAGCAGGGACAGCCTGAACAATTTCCATCGTTTCATGAGCCAGTCGCAAAAGAAAATATTCGGCAGGGTGGCCGATGCGATTATCTATTTTTCCAAAATCATCTTTGAGCAGGAATCGTTTGAGTTGCCTTTTACACGGCAGGAATTTGCAGACCTGATCGGACTTTCAAGGGAAAGTGCAACACGGGTACTTACAAAATTCAAAGATGACGGCATCCTTTCCATCGATGGCCGTAACATCAGTATTCTGAATCCTGAAATGCTGATCCAGATCAGCAAACACGGTTAGCAAAGGGTAATATAGCATTGAATGCAAGTGTTGGTCGATAGCCTGTACATACCGTTTCTGACGACCACTCGCCGCCAATACCAATTGATAATTTCAGCTTATTAATAATCAATAGTTTGAGATGGTCAATTTATCCCGGCGAAAACTATTAATGTAGGCGATTCTTCCAAAATGCTGCTGCATAAGGCTGTTTTTGCAAAAATAATTGAAATTCTCATCTGTCTGAATACCTTCCATTGGGCCGCGAATAATCAGTCCTATGCGGATATTGGTAAAAATACCAGGATCACTTTCCGATGCAGAAAGTAACTCGTGTTAAAGATCAGGCGGTTATATGTACGAGGTACAAATAGGGTACAAATTTAGACGAAATAAAGTCATAAAAACTCTCTGATTTTCATTATACATTCTTATAAGAAACGAAATAATAAAAATTCCAAACAGCTTATAATCTAAACCAAAGAAGGGTGGGGACTCTATAGTTAATGATTGTTAACTTCAAGCTGACATTGCGGATTAATCCTGCAAATACATCGCAACTCGCCGACTCAAATCATCAATATCTTCCGTCTTTGTTAAAGTCTCAATCCATTCAGTGGGTATTTGGTTAGATCCGTGCAGCAATCCGGCAAGTCCGGCAGTGACTGCGCAGTAATATCCGTATCTTCGATAAGGTTGACAGCTGCCAGAACAGTGTTACGAAGGTTATTGTACCTCCCCACGGGGGACTTTTAAAGCTTAAAATCAACGTCAATCGCGGGTTTTGCATTTCAGGTAGCCATATGGATACCCAAAATATTTTTTGGATCAGGAATAGAAGTTCTTTTCAATCAAATTACTGATCCTTTGGCGTAAATCCATTTTTACCTTGTCGGGGGTTCCCGGCCTTCGCCCCCTTGATTTTTTCCGTTTGGGTTTATCCAACTGTTTGTTATGAATATTGTTTGAAAACAGATTTTTTTCATATTCTGTAATAATTTATCTGTCTTATCGTCTCGTGTTTATTCAGTCTAAATTATATTTAATTCAAACCTTAAACATAAAACAAAATGAAAACTTTAAAATATGTCATCGCCGGATTTATTTGCGCATTCGTTATGAACAACCAGGCACAGGCAATGGGAGAGAAAACCATTGTTGATATTGCTGTCTGTTCAAAAGACCATACCACACTGGTTGCAGCGTTAAAAGCCGCTGACCTGGTGACCACCCTCAACGGCAAAGGACCATTTACGGTTTTTGCGCCAACCAATGCGGCTTTTGATAAGATTCCGGCAGATGCCCTTGCAAATCTGTTGAAACCGGAAAATAAAGCTACACTTTCGGGGATCCTTACTTATCACGTGGTAGCTGGTAACATTGACGCTGCAACCCTTACTGGTCTTATCAAAAAGTCCAAAGGGACTGCTGTCGTCAAAACCGTCAACGGACAGGAACTTAAAGCTACCATTGAAAACGGCAAGGTAGTCCTTACCGATGCCAAAGGTGGAAAAGCAACAGTAACTGTTGCCGACCTTAAAGGTTCAAACGGGGTAATCCATGTTATAGATGCAGTTTTGATGCCTAAATAGCAAATAGCTCACGCAGATTTTCGCGGAAAAAAAGCAGCTTCACGCAGAATCCTTCTCCTTCTTTAACCGCGAAAATCCGCGTGAAATTTTTATAATGCACGCTAATAAGCCTTATTCAGCGTTGCCTGTAACCTCAATTTCCTGTTTACCCTAACCTTGTCTGAAATGAAATTAATTATTGTGATCCTTGTCGTAATCGTTTTCATCATTGTTGTATTTCAATCCTACACTGTGATGTCGGCCAATAAAACCGAAGAACAAAAATATACTGTCATCCGGAAGGAAAAGGATTTTGAGATCAGGTTCTATCCTTCGGCAACCATTGCAACCATTCATTCAGCAGCGAAGACTTACAAGGAATTATCGGGTCCCGGTTTCAGGCAACTGGCAGGCTATATTTTCGGGGGCAATGCCGCTGAAACTCAAATTTCGATGACTGCGCCTGTTCACATGGACGTCAATGATTCAGTTTCAACCATGAGCTTCGTGATGCCATCGGCTTACAATGAATCAAACCTGCCGAAACCGAATGATCCAAGCGTAATCATTAAAAGAACATCAGAAGAGTATGTTGCCGTATTACAATTTGGCGGTTTTGCCTCGGATGAAGATCTGAAATTTTATTCGAAAAAACTTCAACATCTTTTAAACGAAAAGAGAATTTCCACATACGGGCACTACCGGTTTTTAGGATACAATCCGCCTTACCAGCTCATTGACCGCAGAAATGAAATCATTGTTTCTGTTAAATGGGAAAAAAATAACCGTTAAACCAGCTCCCAAGTGTTTCATCACGGGTGGAAATGACTAAACCATTTAGTATTTTTGTGTTAATCCTTTTGATTAATCGATCCATGAAAACTTTCAAACTTTTTGGTTTCATTTTAATGCTTTCATATTACAGCGGGCAGGCGCAGATCAATCTTGTCGGTGCAAGTGTAAATACAACCACTGGTTCGATCGATATTATTAAATGGCAGGCCTTTGACTCTGCTACAGTGACAACCTTTCCAACCTCTTTCTTAGGATATTACATGGCATCCTCATTATTCGATGCGCATAACAGCAACTATTACCTGACTGGCCTTACCCCGGATTCAAACGCACTGCTTTCATTCAATACCCTTTCAAATAATGGAAGCCTGCATCCCTTCAGTTCATATTCAAATATTACCGAGATCGATATGAGTACTGGGAAAATTTACACCCTCAGATCAGATTCGATTGGCTACATCAGCGTGCATGAATACAGCATAACTGCAGGAACCGACAGTTTGCTGGGTGTGATCAGCGAGCCTGGACCATATGGCATCGCTGTTGATGCCATCGGTTTCGATTCTAATCACGGAATCATATATTATATTGGGGATGATGGTAACTCTACGACCTGTCTGTTCAGCATTCCGGTGAGAAACTCAGTGTTTTCTTGGGCGAAGAAAACACTGCTCACAACTGCTCCCGGCAACAACTTTTCCAGTGTGAATTATGGCAATGTCAACAACATTATTTACGCTTTAAATGCTGAATATGATTCGGCCAATAACTATAACGTCAGCAGGGTGGTTGAAATTGATTATTTAACCAGGGAAGTAATTTCCAGGGGCCAACTGGCCGGATTCCCCGGGTTCGTGATGGGGTCGTCATCCTTCGACCAGAATTTAGGAAGCTTATTATTGGTGGGTTTTGACACAAATTCTGTTGAAAAGATGATCATTTTCAACACCTATACCAATACCTACGAAACAGGGTTTGTTCCTGGAAATGTTTCTGAAATCGTATGTGATAATTACGCTTTTGCACAAAGTGCCTATGGAACTGTGTCAATTAATGAACAGGATAAACCAAATGCATCAATATTTCCCAACCCGACAACAAGCAAATTTACGCTGAAGATGAGCAGTCCAGCAGATAAATTTACCCTGAAAATTTACAACTTAACCGGCCGGGAATGTTTCTCCGGGGAAATTCAAAACCCTGAAACAGAAATTTCAACTGAATTATTGGCTAAAGGTGTCTATTTCGTTACTTTGCAGAATCATCAGGTCATTCAAACCAGTAAGTTAATTATTCAGTAACCTGGTTATGCCTTTATACTAGCATCAAAAATTCATAGTTTAAACCCGTCAGGTAAATGGACATACAATTACTGATCTCCAACCTCACCAACCCGACACTCCTGTTCTTTATCCTTGGTATTGTTGCATCAACGGTAAAAAGTGATCTTGAGATCCCATCATCTACCAGCAAATTCATTTCACTTTACCTGCTCTTCTCGATCGGTTTTAAAGGTGGGCAAGAATTGGCGCACAGCCACTTCAGTGTTGATATAATATACGCGTTGGCATTCGGGCTGGCGATCGCGTCATTGATTCCAGTTTATACATTTTTCCTGCTGAAAAGAAGGATGAGCATCAGTGATGCCGGCGCCATTTCTGCAGCTTATGGTTCGGTTAGTGCGGTAACCTTCGTTGCGGCAGTTTCATTTCTGGAAGCCCAGCAGGTATCATTCGGAGGACATATGGTGGCCGTGATGGCGCTGATGGAATCCCCGGCCATCATCATGGGCATGATCTTGCTGATTCGGTTCGATGAGGAGACCCACAACACCGGAAAACTTGGTACAATCATACGACATTCTTTTACAAATGGCAGTGTTTTGATGATCCTCGGAAGTTTATTCATCGGGCTCATTGCCGACACAAAGCAGGCGGAAGGAATAAAACCGTTTACCACCGATATTTTCAAAGGTTTCCTGGCGATCTTTCTCCTAGAAATGGGGATGGTAACCGCGAAAAGATTTTCAGCATTTATTAAATATGGATGGTTTGCCCCTTTGTTTGCCATTGTGGTTCCATTGATCAACGGATGTGCCGTGGCAGCAATGAGCGGGTTATTTATTCATGACCCGGGCAACAGGTTTATTTTTGCGATTCTCTCTGCAAGCGCCTCTTATATTGCGGTTCCTGCCGCCATGCGGCTGGCAGCGCCCAAGGCAGACCCCGGACTTTATATCCCCATGGCCATCGGCGTGACCTTCCCTTTTAACATTACCCTGGGAATGCCGTTATACTTCTTCATTGTGACCAACATTTAACCACATCATGGAAAAATTAGTCATATCGGATTTCAAACTTGGGATCATAGCAGGAGGACAGTTGGGGAAAATGCTTGTCCTTGCCGCCAGTAACTGGGATGTTAAAACCTATGTGCTGGTTCCGGATGAACATTGCCCCGCCTCCACTTGCTGTACCCATTTTATAAAAGGCAGTTACCTCGATTTCGATGATGTTTACCGTTTCGGGAAAATGGTTGATATGATCACCTTTGAAATCGAAAATGTCAATATCGCAGCATTAAATAAACTCAAACTGGAAGGAACTAAAATCAACCCGGATCCTTCAGCTTTGGAAATTATCCAGGATAAAGGCCTGCAAAAGGAGTTTTTCCGAAACAACCATCTATCTACCGCACCTTTTCAGTTATTTAAGGATAAAAATGAGATCATTGAAGCTGTTGGCTCGGACATTCTTGTTTTACCCTTTGTTCAGAAGGCACGAAAAGGAGGCTACGACGGCAAAGGGGTTACGGTTGTCAGGGTAAAAGAGGACCTTGTAAATCTGCTTGAAGGACCTTCGGTTATTGAAGATCTGGTAGAGATAGAAAAAGAGATCTCCGTCATCGCTGCCCGGAACCATAACGGGGAAATTAAATGCTTTCCTTTGGTAGAAATGGAATTTAACGAAGAGGCCAACCTGGTGGAGAAACTCCTTTGTCCGTCATCAGTGGATGCTGCTACCAGTTTAAATGCTCTTCAGTTAGCAACACAGGTGATCGACTCATTCCGGATTTGTGGGCTCATGGCTGTTGAGATGTTCGTGGACCGGAATAATTCAGTATGGTTAAATGAGGTTGCCCCGCGACCGCACAACAGCGGGCATCACACCATTGAAAGCATTGTCACTTCTCAGTTTGAACAATTATTGAGAGCTATTTTCAATTTTCCGTTGGGGAGTACGCAAATAAAAATGCCTGCCGTCATGATCAATCTTTTGGGGGAACCAGGTCATGAGGGCGCTGTAAGGTATGAAGGATTAACAGATTGCATGGCCATTGAGGGTGTTAAAATTCATTTGTATGGAAAAAGAATTACCAAACCTTATCGGAAAATGGGTCATGTAACCGTTCTTTCTCAAACTCTTGCCGAGGCAACGCAAAAAGCAGCAGAGGTTAAACAAAAATTGAAAGTTACGTCATGGAAAATCCACTAGTCAGTATCATTATGGGGTCGGAATCTGATATGCCTGTCATGAACAAGGCAGCAGAAATTTTGCGTGAGTTTAATGTGCCTTTTGAAATTAAGGTAGTATCAGCGCACCGTGCGCCAAAAGCCATGTTCGGCTTTGCTGAAATTGCCCATGAAAGAGGCATTGAAGTGATCATAGCCGGCGCAGGAGGTGCCGCACATCTGCCGGGGATGGTTGCAGCCATTTCGCCGCTGCCTGTGATAGGGGTTCCGATAAAATCATCCAATTCGCTGGATGGATGGGATTCGATATTATCAATTTTACAGATGCCGGGTGGAGTCCCGGTGGCAACAGTTGCGTTAAACGGGGCTAAAAATGCAGGGTTGCTGGCAGTCCAGATCCTGTCGGTCGCGAAGAAAGATTACAGGGATCGAATGATCGCCTACAAGGCTTCTTTCAATCAATAAATGCGGATGGAGCGAATTCAGGAAAAGACAAGTCTTATCGTTAATTCAGGTCTGTTCCGGTTTTCATCCTGGCAGTGATCCTGTTATCAGGTGTGATTGTGGGGATTGAAACCTACCCGGAATTACATGCCAGGTATGCCTATTCACTGCACCTGACCGATCTGACTTTGAAACACTTTCAATAGGTTCGATTACCAGGTCTCTGTGCCTATAACATCCGGTTCTTTGGTTTCATTATAAATTATCAACTCAATAACTATGGTCTTGTTCGACAATATCTGGCTTATCCTTTTCTGTGTATGGGGATTACCACTGACTTTTTACCGGAGCAAATTCCGCAAAATCGTTTATCAAACCGAAAGCTGGACCATCAATATCAAACCCTATTTCTGGAAAGAGCTTAAAGCGCTATTTGGAAATATGTATCCTGACAACAGGAACTACCTGAAATTAAGGAATTTCTATCGGTTCTATCTTGTCATTTACCTGCTTCTGTTTGCGGCTTATTTAACTTTTAATAAAGACAACCACATGAATGAAATCAAAGTTGGCAGCACAATCCCTGCCTTTACCCTGCCCGATCAGAACGGAAATCCGTTTAACATCAATTCGCTGATCGGTAAAAAGAACATTGTAATTTATTTTTATCCGAAAGATGACAGTCCCGGCTGCACTGCTCAAGCATGTTCGTTTCAGGATCAGTTCGAAGTTTTTAAGGAAGCGGATGCTATAATTATTGGCATAAGCGGTCAATCGGTTGAAAGCCATAAGGAATTTGCGCTAAAACACAGACTTACATTTACCCTGCTGAGTGACGTAGGGAATAAAATCCGGAAGCAATTTGGGGTACCAACCAATCTGCTTGGATTATTACCGGGTCGCGTAACCTATGTTGCAGATAAAACGGGCAAAGTAATCTATATGTTCAATTCACAAACACAGGCTACCAAACATGTGGATGAAGCTTTGAAAATACTCAAAAAATTAAAATAGCCCAAAACATGAAAGCAAAGCATATCATCAAACTGGTTGCCTCCCTTCTGTTGCCTCTTGCTATTGGCGGAATAGCCGGGATCTTTACCACAGAAGCCATCCCCGGATGGTATGCCTCGCTTAACCAGCCCTGGTTCAATCCGCCAAACTGGGTGTTTGGACCGGTATGGACTATGCTGTATATCATCCTTGGCTTTTCATTGTTCCTGATCTGGAAACTTCCGTCAGGCAAAGAGCGCAACCAGGCAATCCTGGTCTTCATGATGCAATTGCTTTTTAATTTCGGATGGAGCTTCTTCTTCTTTCATTTTAAAATGATCGGTCTTGCATTGCTTGACATTGTTGTCTTATGGATCATAATCGTTGCAATGTTGGTTCGTTTTTACAAATTGAAGCCGGTGGCGGCTTATATTAATATCCTGTATTTATTATGGGTAACTTTTGCTACTGTGCTGAATGTGGCTTATTTTTTTCTGAATCAGCCCAAAGCATGCTAAAAAAAAGGAACCCCGGAAATAAGCCGCTTTAAATGAAGTCGCTAAAGAAGCATTTTGATGAATAGAATAACTTCACGATTGGCAGGCTCCTGCTGACAACGAAATTTAAAAGTTATTAAATTTACATTTTCAACCTCCACGGTAAATGCAAACAATGGGACAAATGAATATTTCATTTTCATCGGCTACTGAACTTGCCGACAATATAAAGTCGGGCAAACTGACCTCTTATGATGTAGTTACGGCTTTTTTTGAGCAAATAGAAAAGTATAACGGTGAATACAATGCAGTGGTTACACTCAACAAAAACAAAGCACTGCAACGAGCAAAAGAAGCTGACATTGCATTATCCAGAGGCCTGCTTTGGGGGAACCTTCATGGTGTCCCGATTACAATAAAAGACAATTACAAAACAAAAGGAATATTAACAACTTCGGGATATTTACCATTGAAAGACAATGTCCCTTTTCAGGATGCCGAAATTGTTAAACTCGTGATAGCAGAAGGGGCAATCATTATTGGGAAGACAAACCTTTCTGTACTTGCAATGGACATGCAATCATGCAATCCTGTTTTTGGCAAAACAAATAATCCATGGGATACAACAAAAACAAGCGGAGGAAGCAGTGGAGGTTGTGCAACAGCCTTAGCCACTGGTATGACTCCATTATCCTTTGGAAATGATTTGGCTGGCTCTATACGGTTGCCAAGCAGTTACTGCGGTGTCTATGGTTTTAAGCCTACTTATGGAGTTGTCTCCTTACAAGGTATTCAAACAGACCCAAAGGAAAGTGTCAATGGAATAAGAACCCTGGCATGTGCCGGACCTTTGGCAAGAAATATTGAAGATCTGGAACTTGCATTGACAATCATTGCCAACACAACAAAAGAATTTCAAAGGCTTGTTCCTGTTTCCAGAAACTGGGATTCGACCGATCATAAAAAATTGAGAATTGCATGGGCGGATGAATTTGGAAGTGTTCCGGTTGATGAAGAAATAAAAATGAAAATAAAAGAATATGCTGCCAGACTGAAAGAAGCAGGAGCGACTGTGACAAAGATTACTCCCGATATCGATTTTGATAAAGTTTGGAAGACCTGGGGAAGCTTCGTTGGAATGCAGGGTGGTTATCAAACTTCAAATTTTTCGCGAAGGATGGGTTCATTTTTTACAAAAGGTGTTTTAAAAGATGTCCCTATGCACCAGAACATAGTTGGTCCCACTTCCGTTGAAAAATATATGAAAGCTTCAAATTTTCAGGACTTGGTCATTACTCAGCTGGAAAATTTCCTGACGGACTACGATGTTTGGATTTGTCCGGTTAGTGCAACCACTGCCTTTAATCATCATTCTCCAAGTAAGTCTTATGGGACTTTTAGTGTTTATAATGACCCCTTATTCGTAAATGGGAACAAAATTCACTATTATAAGGCTACGCAAGCATATACAATACCCTTTGCTTTTACCGAATCTCCGGTTCTGGCAATGCCAATTGGTCTCAACTCCCGACATTTACCCATTGGTATTCAGGTAGTTGGTAAGAGATATGAGGATTTTAGATTGTTGCAGATGGGAAAAACACTCAATAATTATATTGATCGGATTGAATATCCTTTAAATAGGAACTGAAGTTGAAGAATAAAAAACCCTACCGGATCTTATGATCCAACAGGGTTTTTCAGAAATGTGGAAGGTTGCTATTGCCATACACCCAGCCTATGTCCCATCCCCCCTTTATCCCAAAATCTCCGACTGGAAAGGTGATCCTTGGGCCTGCCCTCAGTTGATTGGAAACAATGATTGTAGTCAGGTCCGATTCCAGTGAGAGTTTCCATGGAAGTCCGAATGTCACGTGAACATTAGCCAACGGTGCCTGAATTGCACTTTCCAGCAGATCTTCCGGAGGTTTGACCATCGAGAGTCCGGCCGACACCTGGAAGCCCCATTTTTTATAATGATGGGGGAATTGCATGGTGTGGGTGGTGATATCAAATGTGTCTTTAGTTGCCGGTTTCTGGGCAGAGGCCAACATGCTTAGGATAAGCATGTAAAAAAGAGCAAGTCTGAATTTCATAAAAAATTTCCCCGGGAGTGTCAACTGTAAAGCAATAAAAGGCGGAGGTCTTTCCTTCCGCCTTTGTTTTAATGGTAAAATCAGAAAAATTTTGTTTTTATTTCTTACCCCGGGTGCTAATTCCGAAAGGCAGATATAAAGGGCAGAAACTCAATAAACTTGTCAGGATAAATACCCCGGCAAAGATCAGTAAAATGATAGCGATCGTTCCTGAAATCACATTTGTGAAATACAGGATAACTACTATTGCTGCAATCACTAACCTGATTGCGATGTCGATGGTTCCCATGTTCTTTTTCATAAGGCTCAAATTTTAGGTTAAGAAATTAAACTATAAAAATACAATGCTGCAAGCGCGAGAAAGAAAATCATTGTTGCAACTCTTTTTATTTGAAACATTCTCATATTATCAAATACATTAATTCCGTTAGTTTGTCCGTAAATACTCAATGGCACTCAAGGCGGCAATTGTGCCGTCGGCAACTGCAGTGGTAACCTGGCGGTATCGCTTTACGATGCTGTCGCCGGCTGCAAAAACACCCGGTACATTGGTCTGCATTTCTGCATCAACAATTATTTCTCCTTTGAAATTCAGTTCGATGCATTTTTCAAAGCCCTGGGTTTTTGCTACATATCCAATGAAAATAAAGATCCCGTCAACAGCAAGCATCGTTTTATTTCCTGTTGGCAAATGTTCAACTTCAACCTGTTTGACAGAATCATCACCAAGGATTTTCCTGACTTGTGATTCCATGAAAAATTTAATTTTGGGATTGGCATTTGCCTCTTCCACTGCATATGGAAAGGCCTGGAACTGATCAAACTGGTGGACAACCGAAACATTACGGGCATATTTTGTTAAGGAAACGGCTTCTTCAAGGGCCGAATTACCACCACCTACCACTACGATATCTTTGCCGGTGAAGAAATCCCCATCACAGGTTGCACAATAAGAAACACCCCTTCCTTTGAGCTCTGCTTCACCAGGCACATTGATCATCCTGGGTTGCCCTCCTGTTGACAGAATGACAGTCCTGCCAAAAACTTGCTCGCTGCCATTTATCTCCACCATCTTCGGGTTTGATGAAAAATTGAAAGATGTCAGCTGTATGTTTGACCTTATTTTACAACCAAACGACTGGGCCTGCTTTTTCATGATGTTCCCCAGCTGAAAGCCGCTTATGGATTCAACTCCCGGGTAATTGGCAATCTCGTGGGTTAATACGAGCTGGCCACCTGCTGTTCCTTCATTAAGGATGAGGGTTTTCATCCTGGCACGTGAGGCGTATATCCCGGCAGTCAGACCAGCCGGGCCGCCACCAATAATGATAATATCGAAAATTTCCGGCATTCGTTTCCAACTTAAAGGGCTGTAGCAGATCCTCCCGGAAAAAAGTTTATCACCAAACCATTGGAATACATCCTTTTACCTGCAGAGGACCTGGCAACCCCGATTTTATTACTATTTACTGCCGAATTGAGCATCGAGGATTGACTTGACCTGCTGCATCGACTGGATGCTGGAAGTAGCTTTCACCAGTTTTCCGCTCTTATAGTAAACTGTAAAGGGGATTCCCATAAAGCCCTTGCATTCAGGGGCATTGCGGATCGGGTGCGATTCAGGATTATCAAATTCCATGTCGGCGAATTTTACATGAGCGTATTCCGGCTCCAGTTCTTCCATTATTCCGTATACGGGGATGCACATGGGGCCCATCCGTCCGCAGCAGATCATTACGTTATCATTCTGTTCGATGAATTTCTGGTGCTCGGAGGCACTGAGGATGTGTTTTAAATTTGTTTGCAGCATAGGATTAAGTTTTATATGTCATGTTCTGCAT